>JBKJNE010000543.1:0-11184 GCA_046596015.1 Alphaproteobacteria bacterium | reverse complement strand
GCACCAGGAAGCCGGTCTCGCCATCGGTGACCAACGACTGCGACCCGGTGGCGTCGGCGCAGACCGACGGCAGGCCCGCCGCCATGGATTCCAGGGTGACGATGCCGAAAGTCTCGGTGACGCTGGGGTTGAGGAACAGTTCCGACGACGCGTAGGCACGCGCCAGATCGTTGCCATCGAGATAGCCGGTAAAGACGGCGTCATCAGGCAGCAGCTCCCGGAAGCGTGTCCGTTCCGGACCGTCGCCGACCACCAGCACCCGGTGCGCGACACCCCGTTCGCGCAGCCCGGCGACCGTGCGGGCGAAGGAATCGATGCCCTTCTCGAGCACCAGCCGGCCGACGAAGGCCACGACGGTCTCGCCGTCGCCGAGCCCCAGCGCGCGCCGCCATTCGAGATCACGCCTGCCCGGATTGAACCGGACGTCGTCCACGCCCCGACTCCAGATCCGCACGTCGCGGGCCATATTCTGCGCGCGCAGCACCTGGGCGGTCGACTCGGACGGGACATAGACGTGCTCGCACGGCCGGTAGAAGTGCCGGAGATAGCGGGTCACAGTGCTTTCCAGCCACCCCATGCGGTAATAGCGGAAATAGGTGTCGTAGCGGGTATGGAACGACGCGACCAGCGGCACCCGCCATCGCCGCGCCAGGCCGCGCGCCGCGTAGCCCAGAAGGTCGGGCGCGGAAAGGTGGAACAGCGTCGGCCGGAACGCCGCCAGCAGGCGGCGCTGTTCGCGCGGCAGGCCCAGCGCCACGCGGTACTCCGAACGGCCTGGAAAGCCGATTGAGGGCACCGGGACCAGGGTGCCGGCAGGCTCGAAGGCCGGCGGCTCGGCGGTCGGCGAGAATACAAGCGATTCAATGCCTTGACGCTCGAGATGGGCGACCAGGTGGTTGAGGGCGACGGCCGCGCCATCGGTAACGTAGTTGTAGTTACCCGAGAACAGCGCGACGCGGAGCGTTTGGTCTGGCATGGCCGGTTGAGGAATCCTGTTCGGCATTCGATCCATATTACGGCATCGGTGGCGGCCTGAACAATGGACCGAGGTGGAATCGCTCCGGCGCCGGGCGCGTTTGATGGCACAAACCGCCACCACGTTCATCGCATCAACATGCGGCAATGCCGCTGGTTCCTCAGTACCTCTTTCGGTTGTACTGTTTTGCCATCCGCCTCGCGACAGGGTAGACTGGTCGCGCCGGCGCCGTGGGGGCCGAACCGGCATTGGCACGTCGGGGCGGCATCGCTCTGGACGTCATCAGTACCATGACGGGGCCGTCACTGGTGGGTGCAGGAACTGTAATCGCGTTGATCGAAGACGATCCTGCGCTCTCGCGGGTGATGTCCGATTATCTGACGTTTGCGGGCTTTGCCGTCGTCACCGGCGCGTCGTGCCGTGACGCCAGAACGCTCGCCGCTTCACACCACGTCGACCTGTTCATCCTGGACCGCAACCTGCCTGACGGCGACGGGCTGTCGCTGGCAGGGTACCTGCGCAGCATGTTCGACGCGTCGATCATCATCCTGTCCGGCAAGGGCGAGGTGAGCGCCCGCATCGAGGGTCTCAACACCGGTGCCGACGACTATCTGGCGAAACCTGCCGCGCCCGCGGAGCTGCTGGCCCGCGTCAACGCCGTGATCCGCCGCTCGCGGGCCGGGCGCAACCATGGCGGGGCCGCCGCCAATGTGTGGCGGGTGAACAATCTGACGCTCGATCCGGTGAACAACCAGCTCGGCGGCGTCGAGGAAGCCCATGCCGACCTGACCGAGATCGAGACCCTGATCCTGTCGCGGCTGATCCAGAGCCAGGACGAGCTGGTCGACAAGAACAGCCTGAGCATGTTCGCGCTGGGCCGGCCCTGGCATCCCGAGGACCGCAGCATCGACGTGCACCTGGCCCGTCTCCGCCGCAAGTTCCGCAACGTGGGCCTGAGCGAGAACACCATCCACACGGTGCGCGGCAAGGGCTACCGCTTCGTCAGCGCCGCCGCGGGCTGAACCCCATACCCCAAAAAAGGCCGGCGGGATCCACTTGGTCGGGGCCGGGGGGATTGGCCTCGGGTGGATCCCGCCGCTTTGGGGCCCGGTTTTCGGTTTAGCGCGTCACCGCCGCCATGGCGGTCTGGACGCCGGCCGGCTTGCTGGCGGCCAGGAACCAGGCGCCGGTCTCGCTGAGCGAGTAGACCGCCTGGTACTGGCGCAGCTCGGCGGGCGGCGTGGCCCGCAGCACCACGCAGTCCATCGCCACCGGAGCGCCGTCGACCATGACCAGCGCCACCATGTGAGCCTGGTCGTTGGAGGCGACCAGGGTCAGGCGAAGCTCGTCGGCGGGCACGCCCGACGCGCGCAGCAGGAAATACTTGAACAGGGCGAAATCCTCGCAATCGCCGCCCATTTTTTCGAACATCTCTTCCGGCGTGGCCCAGTAGTCGGCCTTGCGGTAGACGTCCGCGTCGGACCAGTAGCCCATCTTGTTGACGATGTCGTTGGCCCGGCGGACCTGCTCGTCACGGGTCAGCGTTCTCAGTTCGGCGACGGTTTCGTTCCAGAAGGTGGCGAAGCACTGGTCGGCCGACGGATCCCTGCAGGGCGCGGCCACCGAGGCTTCCTGGCGGCGCAGCACGTCCTCCCAGCGGCTCGCGTTTTTGACGTCGAGCGGCATCACCACCCGGGCGCCGAACGCCTCGGTCAGCGGATCGGCCGCGGCATCGATGCGGGCGGGAACATTGTTGCGCGAAGGCTGCCCTTCCACCGCCGATGCGGGGGAGGCAAGGAGCACAAGCGCCGCGATCGGTGCAGCCACCATGCCGAGCCGAGGCCGCGCACGGCCAGCAGGCTGAATGGACATATGTTGGCCCTTTCGGAAGCCCGGCTGCCCTTTCGGCCATTCCTTCAGGCGGAATATCCGATGCTGGGCCGGAGGCTTTGCGTCCCGCCGTTCCCGGCGGTTGCTATTTCAAGGAACTGAAAAACCTTGCACAAGTTCCATTTATGATTCCGGGAAGATGCATTCAAGTCGAAATCGGTCAAAAAAGGCCGAAGTATGGTTAAGATTTGTTTCTTCCAAGCCAATTAAATAAAATTAATTGCAAATCACGGTCTGTTATTGAGAATCAAGCACTTCGCGGAGCTTTTCGGCCAGTTGGCTGCGCGGGAACGGCTTGGACAGCAGCACCACGCCCTCGTTTAGGCGGCCGTTGTGGATTATGGCGTTTTCGGTGTAGCCGGACATGAAGAGCGTCTTGATCCCTGGCAGGCGCTCGCCGATGGCGTCGGACACCTGCCGCCCGGTCATGCCCTTGGGCAGGACGATGTCGGCGAGCAGCAGGTGCGGTCTGACACCGTCCTGGACGAGCTGGATCGCCTCGGGTCCGTCGGATGCGACGACGACGGTGTAGCCGAGCGACTGCAGCAGCGCCGTGACGGTCTGGCGCACACCCGGATCGTCCTCGATCAGCAGGATCATCTCGTCGCCCTTGCGCGCGGCCGGCTGGGCGGGTTTGGGCTTGTCGGCCGGGATGCTGCGCCGCTCGCGCGGGAAATAGATCTTGATCGTCGTGCCCTCGCCCGGCTCGCTGTAGAGCTTCACGTGGCCGCCCGACTGCTTGACGAAGCCGTAGGTCATGCTGAGGCCCAGGCCGCTGCCGCGCCCCACGTCCTTGGTGGTGAAGAACGGCTCGAAAGCCCGCGCCAGCACCTGCGGCGTCATGCCCGTGCCGGTATCGCTGACCGCCAGCATGACGTAATCGCCGGGCTCGACCTCGCCATGGGTCGCCGCGTAGTGTTCGTCGAGCTGGGTGTTCATGGTCTCGATGGTGATCCGGCCGCCCAGCGGCATGGCGTCGCGCGCGTTCACCGCCAGGTTCATCAGCACGTTCTCGAGCTGGGCGCGATCGACTTCGACCGGCCACACATCCGGCTCCAGCACGCTTTCGAGGGCGATCTGTTCGCCCAGCGTCCGCCGCAGGATGCGGACTGTGTCGATGACCAGGCCGTTGATGTCGAGCACCTTGGGCTGCAGCGGCTGGCGGCGCGAGAAGGCGAGCAGGCGGCCGGTCAGTTCGGCGCCGCGGGCGACCGAGGCCAGCGCCGCGTCGGCGTACTCGTTGCCATCCGGATCGTGCTCGACCATCTCCTTGAGCATTTCCAGGTTCACCTGCATGGCCATCAGCAGATTGTTGAAATCATGGGCCACGCCGCCGGTGAGCTGGCCGATGGTCTCGAGCCGCTGCACCTGCTGCAGCTTGGCCTCGGCACGCTTGCGTTCGGTGATGTCCTGGATGGCGGCGACGAAGGCGCGCCGCCCGCCGATGTCCATGGCGGTCACCGACATCTCGACCGGGGCCGGCTCGCGGTCGGCGCGCGGCACAGTAAACTCGCAGAGCACGCCGAGGCCAGCCTTCGCCTGGCCGGCGCCGTCCTCCACCGGCGGCAGCAGCATGGCCACGCAGGTGTCGCGCTCGGCCGCCATGAACATGTCCGCCAGCTCGCGGCCCGCGAGCACGGTCTCTTTCATGCCGAAGATGTGCTCGGCTTCCGGATTGAGCGACACCATGCGGCCGTCCTCGTCCAGCGTGACGATGCCGATGGACGCGGTCTCCATGACCGCCCGCGTGCGCGCCTCGCTGTCGCGCAGCGACTGCTCGGCCTGTCGCAGTTCGGTGAGATCGCGCCCGGAGCTGAGAATGCCGATGGCGGCCCCGTCGTCGTCCAGCAGCGGCGAGGTGATCCAGTCGATCAGCCGCAGCTCGCCGGCACGGGTAACCACGTATCCTTCCCGCTGATCGTAGTCTTCCGTTCCGAAGGCCATCCGCTGCGACGCGTAGAGGCGCAGTCCGTCGCGCAACTCGGGCGGCACCGCCACCTCGAACCAATCCCGGCCCTGCAATTCCTCTTCGGAATAACCGAGCAGTTGGCGCCCTTGCCGGTTGATCAGGTTGATACGACCGTCCTTGTCCAGCGCGATGATGACGGCGCCGGCGATGTCAAGGTAGCGCTCGGCGCGCAGCCTCGCCTCACGGGCCTCGTCCTCGGCCTGCTTGATGCGGGTGACGTCCTGGATGATGCCGGTCATGCCGGTGACGCGGCCAGCTTCGTCGCGCTCGACATAGTTGACGGTCTGGACGTGCAGCATGCCGCGCGTGGGCGACAGGAAGCGGTACGTGGTCTCGTCCTTTTCCGCCCGCCCCTTGATCAGCTCGCGGGCGCCGTCGTCGATGGCCTTCCAGTCGTCCGGATGGATCAGCTTGCGGCCCGTGGCGGCGTCGAACGAGGCGTATTCCTCGCCCAGCCCCAGGATCTCGCGGGTGGGGGCGGGCATGCTGTAGCGGCCGGTCGATGCGTCGTAGGAGGTTTCGCCCATGCGCGCCATGGCCTGCGCCTGGCGGAGCTGCCGCTCGCTGCGGGCAAGGTCGCGCAGCGCCGCGTTGCGCTCGGTCACGTCCATGTACGAGGCGATGATCAGCGGTTCCTCGCCGTCAGCGCGGTGGACGGAGGCGGTCACGAGGACATCGCGGGGCTCGCCATCCATGCGCCTGATCGGCAGTTCGCCGTTCCAGCGGCCCGGTTCGCCGGCAAGCGCGCCGAAGGCGGCGTTGGCGGCATCCGGATCGCGCACGGTCTCCAGCGCACTGACCTTCCTCAGCGCCTCCTGGCTCTCGATGCAGAGCATGTCGAGGAACGCCTGGTTGCCGTAGACGAAATAGCCGTCCATGCCGGCCATGGCGACCGCGCCCACCGAGGTCTGCAGCGCGCTGTCGCGCAGGGCGATCTCGCGGTCGGCGGACTTGCGGGCGGAGATGTCCTGCACCGCGCCGTTCATCCGCACCAGACGGCCGGCGTCGTTGCGGAAGCCGCGCGCGACGGCGCGAATCCAGACGGTGCCCTGTCCAGGCCGCACGATCCGCATCTCGTTCTCGACGATCTCCACCTCGCCCGTGCGGAGCTGGTCGACCTCGCGGGCCACCCGCTCGGCATCGTCGGGATGGATGCGGCCCATCAGATCCTCGAGCCGCAGCGACTGGTGTATGGTCGGGAAGCCGTAGATGCGTAGCATTTCCGGAGAACAGCTTAGCGTCTCGCTACCGACATCCCATTCCCAGCTGCCCACCTGGGCGATCTGCTGCGCCACCAGCAGGTTGCGCTCGCTGTTCTGCAGCGCGGTCTCGGCGAGTTTGAGCTCGGTGACGTCACGGGTGGTGCCGACGATCCTGAGCGGCGCGCCCTTCTCGCCGCCGAGCACCTTGCCGTAGGAGCTGAGCCAGATGGTGCGCCCGTCGGGCAGCCGGGTCCGCAGGGTCAGGTCGTAGATCGACCGGTTGCCGCTGCTGATCTCGTCCAGCATGCGGTGGAGCTTCTTCCTTGTGTCCGGCGGGAACGCCAGCAGCCATTCGTCCAGGTCCTCCGTGGAGGGCTGGCCGGCACGGCCGATGAGCCGCTCCAAGTTCTCGTCGCCGAGGATGCGGCGCTCCCTGGGATAGATTTCCCAGGCTGCCGTGCCCGAGACCTCGCTGGCGAGCCGGTAGCGGCGGTGCACCGTCGACAGCTCGCGCTCCTTGAGGCGCAGCTCGGTCACGTCCTGCATGGCGCCGATCACCGACAGCGGACTGCCGTCGGCGTCGCGGGTGATCTCGGCGATGACGCGGACATCGAGGACGGTGCCGTCCTCGCGCAGCATGCGCATTTCGATGTCGTAGGGAATCTCGCCGCTCAGCGCCCGACCGACCTGGGCCATGACCGCGTCCCGGTCGTCGGGGTGCACCAGCCGGGTCCAGCTCGGCCGGTCACCGGCGGCGCGCTCGTCTTCGAGCCCCAGCAGGATGGAAAGGCCCTCGCTCCAGGTGACGACGTTGGTGGCGACATCCCATTCCCAGGCGCCCGACTTGCTGACGATCTCGGCGCGGTGCAGCCGGTCGGCCTCGGCCTCGACCAGTTCCTCCAGCACGCGCTGGCGTGTCATCACCTCGGAGAACATGACCATGCCGCCGATCTCGCCCTGCGCGTCGCGCCAGGGGACATAGTCCCACTTCACCGTCAGCCGCGCGCCGCTGGGCAGCACGTAGTCGTCCGAACCCAGGCTGATGGTCTCGCCCGCCAGGCAGCGGCGGTGCCGGTCGCGGCGCGTTTCGTCGAGGTCGGGAAAGATTTCGTAGTGGGACCGGCCGATGACCTCCCTGCCCCTCAGCTCCAGGTCCTCGTACCAGCGCTCGCTGACCGCCAGGTACCGCATATCGCGGTCGAGCACGGCGACGCAGGCCGACATGTGCCGGAGGAACAGGTGCCACAACCCGGGACTTGCCGGCATGGATTGGAAAAGCTTCGAATCCGGCGTCATGCGACGGCACGCACGCTGGCGGCGCGCGATTGCTCACGCGGCCTTTGCAGTGCGCCGTCATCAAGCCAGTCCAACCGCATCCCCGATCCAGCCTCTCCCGGACCAAAGCAGGCCTTCGAGCGGGAGCCGGCGCCCGCGCCCTGCCCAAACCCCGGTGCGCCACCGTCTTCGCACGATAGTGCACTCAGTTGCCCGGAGCGTAAAGCCCCGCGCCATAACGACGATCAGACGACCTGCTTGAAATGCTGCTGGAATTCCTCGGTCGTGTTTACCCTGGGGTACGGCGCTTCGGGAACGGGCACGCCGAGGAAAGCGCACAGCGGGTCCCAGCCGTCCGATGGCTGGAACACCAGCAGGCGGTCCTTCGGGATCACCTGCCGCACCGTCTCGTTGTGGCGGTTGTAGACGGCGATGCAATGGGCGCGGTCGTCGATGTTGCCGCCGAAGGTGTTTTCCACCACCAGCTTGCGCGCCATGCTCATCTGCGTTTTCAGGTTGGGCGGCGCGTCCGCGTGTTCCATGCGCATGGCCCGGAAGATGGTGTTCTGGCAGCTATCGTACCATTTGTCGGCGTCGCGCAGGCTCAGCAGCACCTTGGCGTCGGGATAGAGGTCGGCCAGCTCCCGGTAGTAGTTGCAGGCCGGCCAGTCGACCGTCGCCTGATAGCCCTTGAACACCGCCTCCCAGTCGGGCGTGCCGCCATGGGCGATGTCGTTCCAGATGCCGCCGAAGCCGTGCTGCATGACTTCCATCATGTGGTAGCACGGGTTGAATCCGAGTGTCTCGAGCGCTCCCTTGAGCGACAGCGTGCCGGTGCGGCCGAAGCCGGCGCCGATGACCGAAAGGGCCATGTCTTCCCCCATTTGTTGTTATGCCCAACCTTACCGCAGGATTCGGTGCCTGCCACATAATCCTTGGTGGCGCGCGACGGATTGACGCATCCTGACCGGCGCGGGGAGGGAGACCCGCGCCAATCGTCAAACGGGGAGAGATGCATGAGCGGACGGTTCGACCTGACGGGCAAGGTGGCGCTGGTCACCGGCGGTAGCCGTGGGCTGGGCAAGGAGATGGTGCTGGCCTTCGCCGAGGCGGGCGCCGACGTAATCGTCGCCAGCCGCAAGCTGGAGAATTGCGAGGCGGTGGCCGATGAAGTGCGCCAGCGATTCGGCCGCAAGGCGCTGGCTTACGGCGTGCATGTGGGCAACTGGAACGAGCTGGACGGGCTGGTGGACGCCGCCTATGGCGCGTTCGGCAAGGTCGACATCCTGGTCAACAACGCCGGCATGTCGCCGCTCTATCCGTCGCCCGAGGACGTGTCGGAGGCGCTCTACGACAAGGTGCTCGACATCAACCTGAAAGGTCCGTTCCGGCTGAGCGCGCTGGTCGGCGGACGGATGGCGAAAGGCGCCGGCGGCTCGATCATCAACATCTCCAGCATCGCCTCGCTGCGGCCGACGGCGAGCGTCATTCCCTATGCGGCGGCGAAGGCCGGGCTCAACGCCATGACCCAGGCCTATGCCTTCGCCTACGGCCCGACCGTGCGGGTCAACTGCATCTGCTGCGGCGCGTTCCGCACCGACGTGTCGAAGGCCTGGGACATGGAAGCTGCCGAGGCGCGCGCCAAAAATTATGCGCTGAAGCGCATAGGGGAGCCGAACGAGGTGGTGGGCGCGGCGCTGTACTTCGCGTCGGACGCGTCCAGCTACACCAGCGGCGCCGTGCTGACCGTGGACGGCGGCAGATGAGGACACGCTAGCGCATGGGAACGGGTCCCAGGGTCGCCATCATCGGCGGCGGCATGTCCGGCCTGTGCATGGGCATCGCGCTCCGGCAGGCCGGCCTCGAGGACTTCGTCATCTACGAGAAGGGCGCCAATATCGGCGGCACCTGGTGGGAGAACACCTATCCCGGCGTCGCCTGCGATGTACCATCCCACCTCTATTCCTATTCGTTCGAGCCCAATCCGGACTGGAGCCACGTCTATTCGCCGGGCGGCGAGATCCAGCAATATTTCGAACGCTGTGCCGGCAAGTACGGCCTGTGGCCGCAGATAAGGCTCGGCCAGGAGGTCACCGAGGCGCGCTTCGACGAAGGCAGCAATCGCTGGCGCCTGACGACCACCTCGCAGGAAAGCGACACCGCCGATGTTCTGGTGAGCGCCATCGGCGCGCTGCATGTGCCGAAGTTTCCGGACATCGACGGACTGGATAGCTTCGCCGGGACCATGATCCATTCGGCCGCGTGGAACCACGACCTGGACCTTTCGGGCAAGCGGGTCGCCGTCATCGGCAGCGCGGCGAGCGCGGTGCAGATCGTGCCATCCATCGTCGACAAGGCCGCGCATCTGGACCTGTTCCAGCGCACGCCCAACTGGATCATCCCGCGCCTCGACCGCGCCTATCCCGCGTCATGGAAGCGCGCGTTCCGGAGTTTCCCGTTCCTGGGCCGGCTGCACCGCTGGCAGCTCTACTGGATGCTGGAGAGCCGCTTCCCGCTGTTCCTGCGCCGCAACCGGCGCAACGAGCAGGAGAAGCGGCTGGCGCTGCGTCACCTGGAGGCGCAGATGCCAGATACGGCGGCGCGTGCGAAGCTGACGCCCGACTATCCGCCCGGCTGCAAGCGCATCCTGGTTTCCGACGATTTCTACCCGGCGCTGACGCGGGAGACCGTGGACCTGGTGACCGATCCGATCACGCGGATCGAGCCCGAGGGCATCGTCACTTCGGACGGCACGCTGCACCGCGCCGACGTGATCATCCTCGCCACCGGCTTTCGCCCGACCGACGTGCCGAGGACCGAGATCACCGGCCGCGGCGGCCTGCCCCTGCGCGAGGCCTGGAAGAACGGCATGGCGGCGCACCGGACGGTGGCGGTGCCCGGCTTCCCCAACTTCTTTACCCTGCTCGGCCCCAACAGCGGCCTGGGCCACAGTTCGATCATCTTCATGGTCGAGCAGCAGGTGCGCTACGTGATGCAGTGCCTCTGGAAGCTGGTCGAGCGCCGCACCATCGAGCCGCGCCCCGACGCCGCCGCCCGGTTCGACGCCGCCATGCAGCGCGGCCTCAACGGCACCATCTGGCAGGCCGGCTGCAAGAGCTGGTACCAGGACCGGAATGGCAAGATCACGACGCTCTGGCCGCACAGCACGATCCGCTACTGGTGGGACATGCGGAAGGTGCGGTTCGGCGAGTACACGTTGAAATGACAGGGGAGAAACCGCCATGTCCACCGGACCGATAGAAGACGTCCTCGCCATCCGCGAGCTTGTCGAGCGCTATTGCGACGCCGTGATGCTGAAGGACCCTGACCTTTGGGGCACGACATGGGCCGAGGACGGCGCGGCCTGGGTGATGTACGGCAATCCAATGGAGGGCAAGGAGACCATCGTCACCCGCTGGACCGGGATGATGGCGGCGGTGAAGTCGATCAGCTTCTTCCCGATGATTGTGTCGGTCGACGTCGACGGCAACACCGCCACCAGCAAGAACTACTTCAAGGAAGACATCGAGCTGCACGACGGCCGCACCTACAGTTCCACAGGCTACTACAACGACGCGCTGGTGAAGCGGAACGGACGCTGGGTCTTCCTGACACGGACCCACACCTCGCTGCACCGCTCGGCGCAGATTTCGATTGTCACTAACTTGTGAGATTAAAGGTCAGCTAGGCCTTTCGGCTTTTTTGGCTAATTGCCCTTCGTATGATCCGTCAGGCAGTTCCACACGGCCTGCCCATGACCAGGGGTTTCCGAAAGCGCGTCCGCAGGAGTCCATCGCCTGGGTTATTCGTTCCATATCGGCCAGTGAATACCTGAGTCTTTTCTCGGTCGGCGCAACATGCCCACCTTCTAT
>JBKJNE010000517.1:0-3503 GCA_046596015.1 Alphaproteobacteria bacterium | reverse complement strand
GATCAGGCCGCGCTCGAACCAGACCGCTTCTTCCAGCTCGTCGCCGGGCAGCTCGATCTTGTCGTCCAGCGCAATGGCATGGCAGCCGATCATCAGCGAGGCGGGGAACGGCCAGGGCTGGCTGGAATGATAGCGCACCTCGCCCACCGGCACGCCGGATTCCTCGTGGATCTCGCGGCGCACCGCCTCCTCGAGGGATTCGCCCGGCTCGACGAAGCCGGCCAGCGCCGAATACATGTGCGGCGGGAAGATCTTCTGGCGGCCCAGCAGGCAGCGGTCGCCATGGATCGCCAGCATGATCACCACCGGGTCGGTGCGCGGGAAGTGCGACGCCTTGCAGGCCTCGTTGGTGCACACCCGCGACGCGCCCGACTGGCGCATCTCGGTGAGCGAGCCGCACACCGAGCAGAAGGTGCGGCGGCTGTGCCAGTCGATCAGCGGCTTGGCCTGGGCGATGATCGCCGCGTCGCTCCGGTCCAGGGTCGCCGCGCTCATCCGCAGGTCGGGAAAGATGCCCATGCCGGCGAAGTCGCCGCTGTTCTCCGGGTCCTTCTCCGCCGAGATGTCGACGGCGAAATGCGCGCGCCCGTCGGCGACGCCGAGGAAAACCCATGCGGCGCCGGCGTCGATGATCGGCAACGCCATCAGGCCGTTGACCCACTGGATGCGCAGGGTCTCGCCGGGCTTGATCAGCGGCTTGGTGCGCCAGATGCAGATGAAGCGCGTGTCGGCCGCGCGCATCATGGCGTCGATCTTTTGCGAATCGCCGCGCAGGATCTCGCACCGGTCGAGCGGGCTGCCGGCGAAGACGTTGTGGGTTTCGAGAACGGGAATTTTGTTCAGCATGGCGCGGAGATTAGCTGCTGGCCGTGGCGGACGGAACAGGAATGCGCGCCCGAGAGCGGCGAAACCGTTCCGCGCGCGGGTGTTATCTATTACTTGACGTTTTTTCGCACTCGCTCAATATGGAAGGTGTCGTCAACAATAGAAAGGAGGTGGTCCGATGTCTCATTGTCACACGCCGAAAGGTGCACTGCAGGCACAGACCTCCGCCGTGGAGTTCGGCCGCTAGTCGCGCCATAACGGCTGACAATGGAAGGGCCGCTCCGAAAGGGGCGGCCCTTCGATTTTTCCACCCGCCCTTGCCAGCCAGAACCAAATGCACGATATAGAGGGCGGGAGGTTGGCGGTGGGCAGATCACTCGCCAACCCGGTCAGGTCCGGAAGGAAGCAGCCGTAACGAGCCCGATTTGGGTCATTCGTCCAACCTCCTCCCTGACATCGCGGCACCGCCAGACAGCAGGCCGCCCCCGGCGCGCGGAACGGATGACGGACGGCACGGCCCAGATCCCCGAGACCACTGCCGGCCCCTACCGGGTGCTGGCCCGAAAATACCGCCCGGGCACCTTCGCGGCGCTGATCGGCCAGGAGCCGATGGTCCGCACCCTGAAAAACGCCATCGACAGCGGCCGCCTGGCGCACGCCTTCGTGCTGACCGGCGTGCGCGGCGTGGGCAAGACCACCACCGCCCGACTGATCGCCCGGGCGCTGAACTGCGTCGGCGCCGACGGCCAGGGCGGGCCGACGGTCGACCCCTGCGGCGTCTGCCGGCAGTGCCTCGCCATCGCCGAATCGCGGCATGTGGACGTGATCGAGATGGACGCGGCCAGCCGCACCGGCATCGACGACATCCGCGAGATCATCGACGGCGTGCGCTATGCGCCGGGTGACGCGCGCTTCAAGATCTACATCATCGACGAGGTCCACATGCTGTCGAAGCAGGCCTTCAACGGCCTGCTGAAGACGCTGGAAGAGCCGCCGGCGCATGTGAAGTTCATCTTCGCCACCACCGAGATCAGGAAAGTGCCGATCACGGTGCTGTCGCACTGCCAGCGCTTCGATTTGCGCCGGATCGAGACCGCCACCTTGAAACAGCACTTCGCCAACCTGGCCGCGCTGGAGAACGTGGAAATCGACGACGACGCCCTGTCCATGATCGCCCGCGCCGCCGACGGCTCGGTGCGCGACGGCCTGTCGCTGCTGGACCAGGCGATCTCCCACGGCGCCGGCAAGGTGGCCGCGGCCCAGGTGCGCGACATGCTGGGGCTGGCCGACCGCGCCCGCGTGCTCGACCTGTTCGAGGCGGTGATGGGCGGCGACATCCGCACCGCGCTGGCCAACGTCCGCGAGCAATATAATTCTGGCGCCGACCCGGCCGCGATCATCGAGGACCTGCTGGGCGTCACCCACTGGCTGACCCAGATGAAGCTGGCGCCCGAGGCGTCGACCGACGGCCTGCCCGAGGCCGAGCGCAAGTTCGGCGAGAAGATCGTCGGGAGTCTTTCCATGCCGTCGCTGACCCGCGCCTGGCAGATGCTGCTGAAGGGGCTGGAGGAGACCCGCGCCGCGCCCGCGCCGATCGGCGCCGGCGAGATGGTGCTGATCCGCCTCGCCTACGCCGCCGACCTGCCCAGTCCCGCCGACCTGGTGAAGAAGCTGCAGGGTGTGTCCGCGCCCGCCATGACGCCTGCGCCAGCGCCGTCCGCGCCGCCGCCGTCGGGCGGCAATGGCGGCGCCACGGCCGTTTCCCATGGCGGACCGGCGCGCGCCGAGACCGCGCCGCTGCCGCAGGCCGAGCTGCAGCCGCAGGCGAGCGGCCTGCCCCAGCCGCGCAGCTTTCTCGATATCGTGTCGCTCGCCATCGAACAGAAGGAAGGCGTGCTGGAAGCCCACCTCACCGACAGCGTGCATCTGGTACGCTTCCAGCCCGGCCGCATCGAGCTACGCCCCGCGGGCCGCGCGCCGCCCGACCTGATCGGCAAGCTCAGCCAGCGGCTGCACGAATGGACCGGCGTGCGCTGGGTGGTGAGCGTCTCGCGCGAGGCGGGCGAGCCGACGCTGCGCGAGCAGCGGCAGGCCGCCGAACGGCAGCGGCAGGACGAGGTCAACGAGCATCCGCTGGTGAAGGCCGCGCTGCGCGCGTTTCCGGGCGCTCAGGTGACATCGATCATCGACACGGCGGCGGCGGAGGCGGCACCTTCGGAAGCCGACGCCGTTCTCGACGCGGACCCGGACGATTTGGGAGAACTGGACCTATGAAGAACCTCGCCGGCATGCTGAAGCAGGCCCAGCAGATGCAGCAGAAGATGGCCGACATGCAGGCAGCGCTCGAGAGCGCCGAGGTGGACGGCACCGCGGGCGGCGGCATGGTCGTGGTCACCCTGTCGGGCAAGGGCGAGATGAAACGCATCCGCATCGACAAGTCGATCGCCACGCCCGAGGACGTCGAGATGCTGGAGGATCTGATCCTGGCCGCCCACAAGGACGCCAAGGCCCAGGCCGAGGCTCGCGCCGCCGAGGAGATGAAGAAGGTCACCGGCGGACTCGAGCTGCCGCTGGGCATGAGCCTGCCGTTCTGAAAGCGCTGTAATGGCCGCACCCGTCATCAGTCCCGAGATCGACGGGCTCATCCAGCTTCTCGCCAAGCTGCCGGGGCTCGGCCC
>JBKJNE010000476.1:0-19487 GCA_046596015.1 Alphaproteobacteria bacterium | reverse complement strand
ATAATGTTGATCTTGATTGCCAAAGAACAACAAAATACCCGCCGATGCAGCAGCAGAGTGTTGCGCAGATGATTGCATACGTGCATTCTGCTGCTGCATCGGCGGGTATTTTGTTGTTCTTTGGCAATCAAGATCAACATTATACACACCACGAGGGTGGTATTGTTGATCCAGACCGGCCAGTTATCGTCTTCAGGCCTGCCGAACAGTAGCGGTATCGTGCCACTTTTGGGCGGCCCAGCCGGCGGGCGACGGCCCCACCGATGCCGCGCGAGGCGCCAGTGATGACGGCGGTTCTGTGGGTCATGGGATGGCTCCCTTGTCTATAGGCTGCCAATTATATGCCGGTTCGTTTCCGGTCAGCGTCCACTGTCAAAGGGTGGCACGATACCGCCTTGTTGCGTAGGCTGTGGCGGCGGCGCGGGCCGATCATGGCGCGCCGGAGAAGGGGGATGACACCATGCCGTTCTATCTGATCCAGGCTGATTACAGCACCGCAGGCGCCAAGAGCCTTGCCGGTCACCCGCAGCACCGCGAGGAGGCGCTCGCCAAGGCGATTGGCTCGCTGGGCGGCAAGATGCTGCATTTCTTCTACAGCTTCGGCGACTACGACGCCGTCGTGCTCGCCGAGTTGCCCGACAACCAGGCCGCGGCGGCGCTGTCGCTGGCGGCCGATGCCGGCGGCGCCACCCGCAAGATGCACACCACGGTGCTGCTCACGGTGGCCGAGGCCATGGACGCCATGGGCCGGGCCAAGCCGGGCACCTACACGCCGCCCGCCTGACGCTGGATTTTTCCGGAAGCGTTACGCCCGGTCGGCGTAGATCATGCGGCCCTGGCCGAGGCGTTCCATGACGGTGTTCAGCTCGTCCTGCTCGAAGGCGAAGCAGCCCTGGCTGCGGCCCAGCACGCCGTGGTCGCGGATCATGTCCTTGCTGACGTACCAGGCGCCGTGGACGACGACGGCGCGGTCATAGGCGTTGTTGTTGGAAGCATCGAGGCCGTGCAGCCGCATGGAGCGGCCGTGCTGGCCGGTATAGTAGTCGCCCGTGCGATAGGCGCCGGACGACGTGGCTTCCGAGCCGACCGCGTTGGAGAAGTTTTTCAGCCAGCCGGTGTGCTTCGGGTCCGAGCCCTTGCCGTGGGCGACCAGGAACGAGCTGACCTTGGCGTCACCCACATTGACGAGGTGGAAGCGCGCCTGGCGCGAGGCCTGGGAGAAGTCGGCGACGGCGATGAGGTCCTTGTTGGGGATGTTCGCCTGGTGCTTTTCCAGCGCGGCGAGGGCGCGGCGCAGCAGGGCGGGATCGAGGCTGCCATTGCCCGGGAACTTTTCGGGCAGGAACTTGTTGATGGCGAGAGCGGGGCTCGCGAGAGCCACGGTTGCGATGCCTGCAATACCTGCGCCCAGGAGCGCCCGTCGAGATAGATCCAAGCTTCTGTCCTCCGCACGACCGTAGCGCGCTAGTGTTACCTCTAGTTGCCGGGATCGGCGGAGCCGTTCACCTGTTTACGAGCGGAAGCTTACATGCTGAGAGCCAAAAAGGCACCGCCTAAAAGAGCAGTCGTGCCGGCTTTCCGCCTGCGTAACGATCAGACGCTACGATATCTTCAGTGAAAACAGCTACTTGGATTTGCGCTTGGCTTTCCGCTCGGCGTCGAGGTGGGCGATTTCCGTAAGCCGGGCCGCGATGATCCTGCGCACCAGCGCGTCCGGCAGCGGTCGGTCGGGCGTGAACTGGATGGTGCCCTTCGACGTCCGCCAGCCTTGCAGCTCCCGGTCAAGCTCGTCGAACAGGCCGCCGCTCATGCCGAACAGCGAGCAGTGGTGTTTGAACGCGGCGAACGACACCAGCGGCCGGCCCAGCTTGTAGCTGGGCATGCCGTAGCTGATCTGCTCGGTGGCCTCGGGCGCGGCATCGCGGATGATCGCGCGCAGGGCCTGCAGCATCGCCCGGAACGGCTCCGGCACGGCAGAAAGATACGCGTCGACGCTTGCGGGCGCGTCCATGACAATCCTCCCTGCGCTGCCCGGGAAGATTATGGCCCGCGCCGAGGCTCGTCTAGCCCGCGGCGGCGATCCGTGCCCTCGATATCGCGGCCGACACGGGCCGCTTGCGGGCGAGGAAGAAGCGGATCATCTCACGCGACGCGTCGGGGCCGGCAGGATCGGTGTGTGAGCCGGACGCGCTGCCACCGGACCACGCATGGCCGCTGCCGTGGATGGTCCAGTCCTCCAGCAGCACGTCGCCCGTGCCGTGGCGATACACGGTTCTGGTGAACGTCCGGCCGCCGGCGGAGCGGCCCTGTTCGGTCCGGCCGGCCAGCGCCCGGGTGCTGGACCGCCGCAGATGCTCGACGAAGCCGCCGGCGTTCGACGGGTGGACGACCCGGTCGCCGTCGCCATGGAAGACGATGGTGGGCAAGGGCCGCGCGGTCCTGCCGACCCCGCCGGAGCCGCCGCCGCGCATGGCGGCCAGGGCGCCGGCGACGTTGGTCACCGTGCCCCGGGGGATCGACGAATGAACGCCGACGGCCACGAACAGGTCGGGATAGGCCGCTCCGATGATCGCGGCGGCCGAGCCTCCGGCCGAGATGCCGGCGATGTAGACCCGCGCCGGGTTGGCACGGCACGCATGGATGGTCCGGCGGGTGAGAGCGGCGATGGCCGCCGGCTCGCCGCTGCCGCGCCGCTGGTTTCCCGCGTGATGCCAGTTCCAGCAACGGCCCAGATTGGCCTTGATGGATTGCTGCGGATAGAGGACCAGGAAACCGAGTTCGTCGGCCAGCCGGTTCATGCGGGTGCCGGTCGCGAAATCCGCCGCCGTCTGGGTGCAGCCATGCAGCATGACCACCAGCGGCAGGCGCCGCCGCGCCGAGCCCTTCGGCGTATAGAGCTTGTAGGAGAGTGCCGCGAACTGCCCGTCGATGAAGCTGCCGGGCTTGGGCCGGGCCGGACGGGCGGACGGGCGCTCGAGGCGGCCCGACGGCTTGGCGCGCTTGCGCGCCGGGCTCGGCGCCAGCACCAGCTTTCGCATGGCGCGCGCCGCCGACAACTGGCTCTTGCGCGCGGCCTTCAGGACCGCCCGTAGCGGATTGCGCATATCCGATAGTCCCCCATGCGAGGAATTCGCCTGCACCCCAAACGCATTTTTGCCGGGCTGCGATCCCGCAGGGCTGCATGCGATTGGCGCATATTGATCACCGCCGGTTGTCCATGGCATGCTCTCGCCCGCTGAAAAACGCGGCGCCGGTGTGGTCGGCCCGTCCATTCCCGGGAAGCGCATTCCTCGGAATGCGGCGTGCAGGAGAGGCACCGGGAACTCTGCCGGGCGCATCCAGCGGTTCGCCGTTCGACGCGGTTGGTCCGCCTTCCAAGCTGATGTACGGTTCCGGCCTTGGCCACGATGGACCAGCGACCGCCCGTGACTCCCCACCGCATCCAGATCACCACGCTGGGCGACCTGCTGCTGCGCGCCGCCGACCGGTGGCCGGACAACGACGCCGTGGTGTTTCCCGACGGCAGGCGCACCTTCGCCGGACTGGCCGCCCGCGCCTGTGAAACCGCCCGGTCGCTGATCGCGCTCGGCGTCCAGCCCGGCGAGCATGTGGGCATCCTGATGCCCAACTGCCTGACTTTCCTCGACCTGCTGTTCGGCTGCGCGCTGGCGGGCACGGTGCCGGTGCCGCTCAACGGCCGCTACAGGGCGCACGAAATGGGCTACGTGATCGAGAACGCCGATCTGGTGGCGCTGCTCACCAGCGACACCATTTCGGAGTTCGCCGACTTCGCCGCCATCCTGAACGGCGCGTTCCCCGACCTGAAGCACCAGTCCGATCCGCGCCGCGTGTCGCTGGCCGGCGCGCCCCGGCTGCGCACGCTGGTGATGTTGGGCGCGCCGGTGCCCGGCTTCATGGATGGGCGCGACTTCGAGGCGCTGGGGGATGGCGCCGCCGATCAGGACGTGGACCGCCGCCGGGTCGCCGTCGCGCTCAAGGATCCGTGCGTGATGATGTACACCTCGGGCACCACGGCCAATCCGAAGGGCTGCCTGCTGTCGCATGAGGCGGTGATCCGCAATGCCTTCACCATGAACCGCGAGAAGTATTTCCTCGGCCCGGAGGACCGCTGCTGGGATCCGCTGCCCCTGTTCCACATGGCGGCGATCCTGCCGATGCTGACCATGTTCGCGGGCGGCGCCGCGCTTCTGTCCATGCTGCATTTCGAGCCGGGCGCGGCGCTGCGGATGATCGAGGAGGAGCGGGCGACCGTCCTCTTCCCGCTGTTCCCCACGGTGATGACCGGCCTGATCAACCACCCGGACTTCTCCGGCCGCGACCTGAGCCGCGTCCGCCGCGTGTCCAACACCGGCCCGGCCGACACGCTGCGCCAGTTCCAGGCCGCCATGCCGTGGGCGGTCCACACCAGCGCCTACGGCATGACCGAGAACGGCGGCGGCATGTGCATGGGCAGCCCGTCGGACAGTGAGGAACAGCGCCTGGGCGCCTGCGGCACGCCGCTTTCCGGCATGGAGATCGCAATCGTCGATCCCGAAACCGGCGCCGGGTTGCCGCCGGGCGCGAAGGGCGAGCTGAAGGTGCGCGGCTATTCGGTGTTCGGCGGCTACTACAAGGACCCGGAGAAGACGGCCGAGGTTCTGAGGGACGGCTGGTTCCATACCGGCGACCTGTGCTCGGTCGATGGTGACGGCCACGTCACCTGTCACGGCCGGCTCAAGGACATGCTGAAAGTGGGCGGCGAGAACGTCGCCGCCGTCGAGATCGAGGCGTTCGTGATGACCCATCCGGCGGTCAAGCTCGCCCAGGTGATCGGCGTGCCGGACGCGCGGCTGCAGGAGGTGGCGGCCGCGTTCGTCGAGCTGAAGCCCGGCGCGGCGGCGACCGAGGAGGAGATCATCGGCTTCTGCCGCGGCCGCATCGCGAGCTTCAAGGTGCCGCGCCATGTGCGCTTCGTGACCGAATGGCCGATGTCCGCCTCAAAGGTGCAGAAATTCCGGCTGCGCGAGGCGTTCCTGGCCTCGCCGTTTGGCGCGCCGCATCGGGGATAATGCCGGAACCATGCACGCCGTCAGCATACTCACCCGGACGAATATCGGCCTGAGCACCGATGCAAGGCTGATCGCCGGTCTCCTCGAGAGCCGTCGGATCAGCAGCCGCACCTACATGGCGCGGGTGCGCAACCGCTATGCGTTGCCGGCGCGGATCGGCCTGCGCGCGGGCCGTCTCGTCCGCGCGGGGCTGCCACACGCAAACATCTTCATCCAGGACGCCCGGGCAGGCTGGTTCGATCTCGCGCGCCGCAACATCCTGATTCCCAACCAGGAATATTGCGAACCTCCCACCCGGCGGCTGCTCGGCCAGGTCGATATGGTGATGTGCAAGACCCGCCTGGCGGAAGCCATCTTCCGCGATCTCGACTGCAACGCCCGCTTTACCGGCTTCACCAGCGACGACCGGTTCGATCCGTCGGTGGTCAAGACGCGAAACCGGGTTCTGCACGTGGCTGGCTGGACCAAACAGAAGGGCACGCAGCCGCTGCTCGACCTGTGGCTCAAGCATCCGGAGTGGCCGGAACTGGTCGTGGTGGCGCGCTATCCCTGGCTGGATCCGGCGCTTTTCGCCGCGCCCAACATCACCCTGGTGCGCGAGGTGCAAAGCACCGCCCAGCTTGCGGTGCTGCAGAACAGCTGCGCCGTGCACATTTGCCCGTCGGAGGCGGAAGGTTTCGGCCACGCGATCTGCGAAGGGCTGGCGTGCGGGGCCGTGGTCATCACCACCGACGGCCCGCCGATGAACGAACTCGTGCAGCCGGATCACGGCGTGGTCGTGCCCTACCGATCCGCCCGGCCGAAGAACCTGGGCACGGCCTACTTTATCGATCCCGAAGCGCTGGAACTTGCCGTCGAGCGGGTCCTGGCCATGGGCAACGCCGAACTCGCCGCCATGGGCCAGCGCGCCCGGCGGTTCTTCCTGGCCAGCGACGCGGCGTTCCGCGAGGCCTTCGCCGCCGCCTGGGACAGTCTTCTCTAGCCGAGGCGCCCGAACACGGGGCTTCCCGGCAGGCGGGCATGACTGTAGGGTCGGCGGGATCGCGACCAACGGGGAACGGGTCATGACCATCCAGCACAAGCGGACCTTCTGCCGCGTCTGCGAGCCGTCCTGCGGCATGATCGCCACCGTCGAGGACGGCAGGCTGACGGCGCTGCGGCCCGACCATGAGCATCCGGTCACCAAGGGCTTCGTCTGCCACAAGGGCATCTACGGCCTCGACATCCACAACGATCCGGACCGGCTGAACGTGCCGCTGCGGCGGGTCGCGGTGGGGATATTCGAGGAAATCTCGTGGGACGAGGCGCTGGATGGCATCGCCGCCGGCCTGAAGCGGATCATGGCCCGGGACGGCGCGCGCGCCGTCGCCGGCTACCGGGGCAACCCGTCCGCGTTCAACGCGCTGTTCGGGCCGGCCTGGAGTGGCTTCATGGCCAGCGTGGGCGACGTCAGGATGTTCAGCTCGGGCACCCAGGACGCGGCCAACAAGCCGGCCGGCGCCGAGGCCAGTTTCGGCAGCCGCACGGTCCACACCATCCCGGACATCGCCAACACCGACTTCCTGCTGATCTTCGGCGAGAATCCCGCGGTCAGCCACATGACCTACATGTCGATCGCCGATCCCGTCGGCGTGCTGCGCGAGGCCGAGGCGCGCGGCGCGCGGATCGTCTACGTCAACCCGCGCACCATCGAGACCGCCCGGTTCGCGGGCAAGGTCCTGCACATCCGGCCCGACACCGACGCCTACCTGATGGCGGCCATGCTGCACGAGATCGACCGAGCGGTGGGTTTCGACGCCGACGCGGTCGCGCGGCATGGCCGCAACGTGGAGGAACTGCGCGCCTTCGTGGCGGACTACCCCGCCGAGCGCGTCGCCGGCATCACCGGCATCGACGCCGAGGTGATCCGGACATTGGCCCGCGACTATGCGACGGCGCCCCGCGCCGGCATCCACATCGCCACCGGCGTCAACATGGGCCGGCAGGGCACGCAGGCCTATTGGCTGATGAACATGCTGGCCTTCGTCACCGGCAATCTGGGCCGCAAGGGCGGCAACATCTTCTCGTCGGGCTTCTATACCCGCAGCGCGTCGGCGGGCCGCGGCAGCACCGGCGAGGCCGAGTATCTGGACACGCCCTACGGCACCGTCCGCAAGCCCGGCGGCGTCGGCGTCACCTTGCCTGGCGTGCTGATGGCCGACATGATCCTGGACCAGGCCGACCCGATCCGCGCGATGATCATCAACGCCGGCAATCCGCTGCTGTCGGTGGGCGGCGAGGAGCGGACGCGCCGGGCGCTGGACTCGCTCGAGCTGCTGGTCTGCGTCGACATCTACCGCAACCCGACGGCCGAGCTGGCGCACTACGTCCTGCCCGCCGCCGGCGCGTTCGAGCGCGAGGACGTCAACGCGCTGGGCATCGGGCTGCAGCACCAGCCCTTCGTGCAGTACACCGACGCCGTCGTCGAGCCGGCGTTCGAGCGCAAGCCGGAATGGTGGATCTACGCGAAGCTGGCTCAGCGCATGGGACTACCCTCGCTGTTCGACGACGGCGGCAGCCCGGACCTGTGGGGCCGGATGAACGCCATGCTGCGCTCCGGCGGCCATTCCATGGACGAGCTGAGGCGCGACGAGGTGATCGTGCTCGCCCAGCCCGAGCCGGAAGCGTTCTTCGACAGCGTCATCCAGACCGAGGACAAGCGGGTGGAGTGCTTCCCGCCCATGCTCGCGGCAGCCCGCGACCGCATGGAGACGATCTTCCGCGAGCTCGAGGCCGAGCCGCGCGACCAGCTCAAGCTGATCACCCGCCGCGACGGCTACATGATGAACACCTGGTACGCCAATCTGCCGCGGATGAAGCGCAAGGGCAGGGACCGCAATTTCCTGCTGATGCACCCGGACGACGCCAACGCACGCCAGCTCCGCGACGGCGCGACGGTCAAGGTGCGGTCACCCTGGGGCGAGCGGGATATCGAGC
Organism: Alphaproteobacteria bacterium; assembly: GCA_046596015.1. Taxonomy (GTDB): domain Bacteria; phylum Pseudomonadota; class Alphaproteobacteria; order SMXS01; family SMXS01; genus RI-34. The sequence continues at coordinate 11,442 of JBKJNE010000476.1, read as the reverse complement.
TGAAGTTCGACGCCGACATGATGCCGGGCGTGGTCGCCATCAACCATGGCTGGGGCCACACGGCGGCGGCGGGCATGCGGGTCGCCCGCGCCACGGCCGGCGTCAACGCCAACGCGCTGCTGCCGTCGGGGCCGGGCACGTACGAGCCGGTCTCCAACCAGGCGCACATGACCGGCATTCCGGTGGAGGTGACGGCGGCCCGATGATAAAAAGGGCCGGCGCACAAGGCGCCAGCCCTTCATTCATTTCCAGATGTACCAGATGGTTACAGCTGGATCTTCTTGTGTTCGGTGAGGTCGGGCTTGCGGTCCCTGCCGCGCGCCTTGGCCATTTCCCACATGGTCTTGATGTTGCTGCTCGTGCCGTCCCAGAACTCGGCGTAGGACGGGGTCACGGTGACGGCGGCAACGTTGGCGCTGTCAGGCCCGCCGATGAACCACGCGTCGGCCGCCTTGTTCCACAGCTGCTTGATCAGCGCCCGGTCCTGGCTGACCGTCGCCGTGCCGGAGATGGAAATGAAATTCCGGTCGGTCGGCGCGATGAAGGCGAGGAGGATGTCCTGATCCTGCTCGAGCTGCACCGTCATGGGGGTGGCGTTCTCGACCAGGAAGCGAATGAGTCCGGCCTCCTTGTCGACCCGCGGCGACATGGGACGCGAGCGCATGCTCTCGCCGTCATGGGTCGTCGCCATGCAGAACGCGAAATCGTCGAGCAGATCCCAAAGTTCTTTCTGATCCGACATCGTTCTCTCCTTGTTGTCGTGAGTGGGAAGAACCGCTCAACCGCCGGTTGGTTCCTGCCGACGGCAATCGACGGCAGGTTTGCGCCGGTGTAATTTCGCCGGCCGGCCTGTAACGCCGCGGCTTCCCGGCAGCGTCCCGATCAGAATTTCGGTAACGGGGGGCCATATGTCATTGCCGTGCACCCCTTGATGACGTACATAAAACGCCCGTTGTATTTAATCAGGGTGAGACATGAACAAGCTTATCATCAGCGCGATCGCAATCGTCGCGATCACCGCGTCCGGTGCGGCCATGGCGGAAAACGCCAAGATCCGCAAGGTGGACACCGAGAACAACGAGCTGACGCTCAAGAACGGCTTCCGCTTCCACTACGGCGACGAGATCAACGAAGCCGAGCTGACGGAAGGTACGTTCGCCAAGGTCACCTACAAGAAGAACAAGGACGGGCAGCTCGTGGCCACCAAGGTCGTGGTCAAGAAGGCTGGAGACTAACGCGCGCTCCGTGAGACACATCAAAGCCCTGCCGGAGCGATCCGGCGGGGCTTTTCATGTCGGCGCGCGGCGGGGCCGGCAACGTACTCCCCGGCAGCACGACTGTTTCAAGGCGGCAAACGGATAACATTGGCGTTTTATTACGGCCATGTTACGATTCTCATTATGTTGCGGGTTGCCGTCATTGGAAATTCAGGCGGTGGCAAGTCCACCCTGTCCCGCCGCCTGAGCGCGGCGCGGTCACTGCCGTATTTCTCGGTCGACCTCATGCATTGGGCAGATGGCAGGCGCTACGGCGCGGACGATGAATTCTTCGAGATCCATGCGGCGGCCGTGGCGCGGGAGGCCTGGATCATCGACGGCCTTGGTCCCTGGCGCGCGATCGAGAACCGTCTCGACCTTGCCGACACCATCGTCATTATCGACCTCCCGTTGCGGCTGCACTACTGGTGGGTGTTCAAGCGTCAGCTGCGCAAATTTCTGTCCGGCAAGCCGAGTGTGCCGGGAGATTGGCCCGCGCGGACGTGTCCGCTGCGCCTGGTGCGCATGATCAAGCGGGCTCACGCACATCTCCGTCCCAGGCTGCTGGCAAAGATCGAGGCGCTTCCCCGGTCGAAGTCCGTGTTCCATCTGCGCTCGCCCCGTGAGATCGACGATTTCGTCAACCACTACGCCTAGAAGCTCTGGGCGAGACTATAGGAGGCGTGCTAACCTAACGTCTTGCAGCGCGGCGGTTATTTAGTATGGGCCGACGCGCAGCCTAGACCGGCATCTCCGGGGGGAGAGCAGGCCGGTCCCGCATCTTCGAGGCCAACATCGTTGAAGTGCCGCTCGCGAGGGGATGGGCAATGCAGTGGTGTCGGTTTCGGCTGATCGCGGCTCTGACCGCGGTGTTCGTGTTCGGGGCGGTGATCTGGGGCGAGGCGCGGGCGCAGAGCATGCTCAGCGGCGACTATGTCGCCACCAACGCGCAGTACACCGAAAGCGAGCGTGCCGGCCGCGAGGTCTGGTTCTTCGCCACCGCGTTCAACGACCGCTTCTTCACCTATGCCTATCCGCAGCGTCTGGGCGCGGCCATCGACTGGTACAAGGTGCTGGCGGCCGAGCACCACGACCAGCTGTTCCAGGGCTGGGGCGCCATTCCCGATCCGGACTGCTGCATTCCCGGCCAGCCCAACTGCCCGGCCAAGAGCCTGGAGCAGACCTATGGCTTCCCCTATTGCCCGGGCGACGCCGACCTGCTGAACCATGTGGGCAAGGAGGGCTACAAGGATCCCGCCTGCCTGTTCCAGGACGGCCCCTACAACATGTCGACGCCGCATGGTTCGAAGGACCAGCGCCAGAGCGCCTGCGACCTGCGCTTCGGCACATCGACCGGCGCGCTGGGATTGCGCAAGTTCCCCAATCCCCGCTTCGACGCGAAGAAATGGAAAGCGCTCAACGGATCGCTGGCGTCATGGGACGGCTACCGGAAATTCCTGTCGAACGACCAGGCCAAGGCGGACAGCCGCATGAACCGGCTGTTCGACGGCTCGATCGAGCCACCGTTCCGCATCGGCATGTCATGCGGCGCCTGCCACATCAGCTACAAGCCCGAGAACCCGCCGGCCGATCCGAACCATCCCAAGTGGGAGAACATCGACGGCCTGGTCGGCAACCAGTACAGCCGGGTCTCCCAGCTCCTCGCGTCCGGCATGGAAAAGCACCGGCTGGAATGGCAACTGATCGGCTGGGCGCGGCCCGGCACGGTTGACACCTCAGCACTGGCCATGGACACGGCGTCGAACCCCGGCACCATGAACGCCATCATCAACTTCATGAAGCGCCCGCTGCACCCGCACGAGATCATGAAGTGGCGCAAGGCATCGACCTGCGCCTCGAGTGTCGATCCGGCGGTGTGCTGGTGCGAGCCGGGCAAGCCCGGCAAGTGCTGGGAACGGTCGCTGAAGACCGAGAAGGTCGCCAACGTCCTGAAGGGCGGCGAGGACTCCATCGGCTACAATGAAGCCATCCAGCGCGTGTACTTCAACATCGGCTCGTGCGCCGAGCAGTGCTGGCTGAACCACATCCCCGATCTGCGGGCCGTCGATCCGGCGCAACGCAACTACGGCCAGACGCCGTTCGACATCGGCCAGTGCCGCCGCGACTGCGCCAGCTTCCGCGCCATCGAGGACCGGCTGGACGATGTCGTCGCGTTCTTCCTCACCGCGCGCCCCACCGACCTCTACAAGGCGCGCGGCATGGGCAGCGAGCGCGACCTCGAAGTGGCGCTCGACCGCGAGTTCGGCGCCGGCGCCGTGACGCAGGGCCGCAAGGTGTTCGCCCAGAGCTGCGCTCGCTGCCACTCCAGCCAGAAGGGGCCATACGACAACGTGGACTTCCGCGCCGTCGAGGCCGCCGATCCGACGCTGCGGGTCGACTGGCTGGGCAATGACGAGCCGACGCTCGCCACCGAAGTGGGCACCTACGACGCCCGCGCGCTGCATTCCAACCACATGGAGAGCCGGGTGTGGGCGCAGTACGCCTCGAACACGCTGCACCAGCGGCCCGCCGATCCGAACCTGAAGGAGTTGCTGAAGGGCAACGGGCGCGGCTACTACCGCAATATCTCGCTGCTCAGCGTCTGGGCGCATGCGCCGTTCATGCACAACAACGCCGTCGGCCCGGAAATCTGCGGCAAGCCGACCAATCCAGACTATGACCTCTACACGTCACCCTATGTGGACGCCGCCGGCAAGCCGCTCGCCAATCCGCCGGCCTGCTGGCCGTTCGATCCGTCGGTCGAGGGCCGCTTCAACCTCTACAAGGCGTCCATGGAGGAGCTGCTCAACCCGGCGTCGCGCGTGCCGAAGATGTTCATCACCCAGGACGACATCATCGTCGACGTGGCGCCCGAGCTGAAGATCGGCGACATCACCACCGGCCTGACGCTGAAGATCCCCAAGGGCTTCCCGGCCGTGGCGCTGAACAGCCTGCGCTACAAGGACCTGCTGCATGACATGGTTCTGATCGAGCGCCATCCGGACGAACTGGACGGCAAGTACAAGGGCGTACTGACGCCGGCGCAATATGCCGACCTCAAGACCGGCCTGAAGGACCTGCGCGGCCGGCTGCTGAAGGAACGGGAGAAGTTCGTCATGGACATCACCGGCGATCCCAACACCTTCGTCCAGCGCTACTACTCGAACGTGCTCGACCGGGTCGAGAACAAGGGCCACCGCTTCGGCGAGGACCTGTCGCCCGCCGACAAGAAGGCGCTCATTGCCTTCATGGCGACATTGTAGGGAGGCCGGCCATGAACCCGATCATCCGCGCCGCCCTGATCCTGTCGCTCGCCGCCGCCGGCCTCGCCGCCTGCGACCGCAAGCCCGACCTTCCGTTCGCGCCCAACGACACCAGTCTGCGCGACCCGGACAACCCGACCAAGGTGTTCTACACCGACATGGCCAGGGTCGAGCACGACTACCCGCTCACCCGCGAGCAGCGCATGTCGCTGACGCCCGAGAACCTGAAAGGCTTCACCCAGGAGCAGATCGACCAGATCTATGGCCGTCTCACCGCCGGGCCGACCCCGGACGGCGGCCACGAGGGCGACCTGTTCTTCGCCCGTGGCGAGGACCTGAAGAGCCGGCTGGACGAGATCGTCGGCGGCATCGGCGGACGCCTCGCCGACACCAAGGTCAAGACGCTCGAGAACGTCGGCCGCCACCTTTGGAAGGGCAAGATGTTCTACCGGGACGAGGGCGTGCTGCGGAACTTCATCGAGGACCCCAAGGCGCTCGACGCGCTGATCGACAATCCCGAAGCCATGATGAAGACCGAGATCGCCCGGAAGGGCTTTCTCGGCATGTTCGACGGCGAGACCACCGTCTACCTAATGTTTCCGGCCAAGCTGTATTGCGGCCAGAGCCTGCTCGACGGGCGGCGCGAGTCCGTCATCGTCGACTACAATTACGGCGACGAGATCCCCGGCTACCAGGAACGACCGGACAGCCTGGCGGGCCGCAACGGGCTGAGGGTAAGGGACGAGGTGCGGATGGTCCGGCCCGGCTTCTATCTCGGCCGCGCCTATATGAACCGCATCTTCCTGCTCAACTTCACCGTGTACAACGAAGCCGACGCGAAGGCGGGCGAGAAGGCGTTCCGCGACGGCGCGCCGATCAGGGAGGACTGCTGGGCAGGCGAACAGGTTGCGCAGGCCGGTCAGAACTGACCGGCGATGTGGGGGGCGGCGAGGGGGACGAAAGGAGGTTTGCCGATGGCTGCTGCACTCGCCACGATCATGGCAATGCCTTCCGTCTCCCATGCTGCACCCCTGATCCTCGCCGATCCCGCGCGGCCAGGAGACATGCTGCCTGGCGCCGGACAGTCCCTGTTCGACGACCTGGTCAAGTCCGGCGGAAACTATGACCTGCCCTATCCGTTCGAGCGCCTCACCGCCGCCATCGAGAGGGCGAACGGCGGCACACGGCCACGGGCGGTGCTGATTCCCATGGGCCGTTCGCTGCAGCGGCTGGCCGCCGACCCCGACTATTTCGCCTCGCCGCGCGTGGTGGTGGGCGTCGACGCGGCGGGCGCCAAGGCCGTGCGCTACCTGAAGGACCGGCTGTTCATCGCCTACCAGCCGAAGTCCACCTCCATGGAGGTGATCAGCTACAACGAGGCCGCCGGCCGGTTCGAGTTCCAGGTGGTCAGCAACTACACGGACGCCCGCAAGCCGCTGGTCGAGTACGCCGACCGGGGGCTCTGCACCAGCTGCCATCAGGGCCACGCCCCGATCTTCCCGATCGCCCAGTGGAACGAGACCAACGCCAATCCGGACATCGCCGCCCGCATGGCCAGGCTCGGCGCAGAGTTCCACGGTGTGCCGGTCAGGCGCGGCATCGACGAACCGGACGCGCTCGACCAGGCGGTAGGGCGGGCCAGCCGGCTGATCCTGGCCCAGTTTCTCTGGCAGCGGGCCTGCGCCGCCGCGCCCGGCATGAAGCCCGCCGACTGCCGCGCCGCGCTGCTGCTCGCGGCGCTGCGCTGGCGTCTCGGCGGGTCGCGCGGCCCATGGCAGGCGGCGGAGGATGCCGATCTGGCGAAAGCGCTCCACGCCGCCGTCGCCCGGCTGGCGCCCGGTGGCGTGGCGATCGGCAATCCCAGCCTGCCGGACCGCAACCCGCTGATCGAGCTGGACGCGGGCGTAAAGACCATGGAGGTGGTCGAGCCGGAAGGCGTCTACGACCCGGCGGTGCCGCGCAGGCCGCGCCTGCTGGCCGGGCCGTCTGACGATGTTCTGGCCACGGCGGCCGCCGCGATCGGCGAGTTCTTCGCGCCCGACGCCGTCGCCCGGCTGGCGGCCTCGCTGGCGCGGCAGGGCGGGCACAGCGTCAGCTTCTCGGCCGCCTGCGTCGTTGAGGCTGCGGCCGGCGAAACGCGGTTCGACTGCGCCGATCCGTCGTTCGGCGTGTCAGGCCATGCGTCGGCCGGTGGCGGCGCTATCACTAGGCTCGTGCTGAAGGGATACACTCCGCTGTCCGGGTTGACGGTGCAGCCTGGCGTGAAGGGTGAGATGCGTCTGACTGAAAATGCCTACGGGCTTCCCGCCCGCCTCGCCACCGGCGAGCGCCTGTCGCCGCTCCGGCTCTTAGGTGCGAAGGCAGAGATCACCGTCACCGACGACATCGCCGCCCTGCGCCGCGCCGTCGCGGCCCTGGACCTGTCGGGCGACGGGCCGCTGCAGGCTTCGGTCATCGCACCTATGTTGGTGGCTTCCATCGCCGGGAACTTGCCATGAAGGCGTGGCTTTCCCGCCTGGCGGACCGGATCGCCGTGGCGATCCACTGGCTGTGGCGCCGCCGCTGGTGGGTCGTGCTCGCCATCGTGCTGGTGCTGCTCGCGCTGGGGCTGTGGGCGTGGTGGTATTTCAGCCGGGACGAGCCGCAGGTGTTCGACGACCCGGTCGAGCACTTCAAATACGGCTCCACCGGCGGCGACCGCATCGCCGGCATTCCCATCGGCATCTGGAAAGGCCTGCCCAAGCTGTGCGCGCCCTATTTCGGCGGCGGCACCTGGGAGGCGTTGGGCTTCAATTTCGAGCCCGGCATGGACCGGCCGGTCGGCACCACGCTGAGGCGCACCGTCGGCCTCGACCGGGTGTTCCTGAATTGCGCCGCCTGCCATACGGGTACCTGGCGTTCCGATCCGTCGGCCAAGCGCACGCTGGTCGTCGGCATGCCCGCCAACCGGCTCGACCTGGCCCGGTTCGCGCGCGGCCTCGGCGCCTGCGCCGCCGACGAGCGGTTCAATCCGTGGCAGGTGATTCAGGCCGCCGAGGATGCCGGCGTGCACTATTCGGCGATCGAGAAATACGAGCTCACCCTGGCCGTGCCCGCCATCAAGGAGTTCCTGATCCTGGCGCGGCACCGCTTCCGCTTCTTCGACCGGGAGCCGGAACCCGGCCTCGGCCGCTTCGACACGTTCAACCCAGCCAAGGCGCTGCTCAACTGGCCGTTCGAGCGGCTGCCCGACGAGGAGATGATCGGCAACGTCGACTATCCGTCGCTGTGGCTGCAGGGCAAGCGCAAGGGCATGCGGCTGCACTGGGACGGCAACAACGATTCCGTCGAGGAGCGCAACCGCAGCGCCTCGTTCGGCAGCGGCGGCGTGCCGACGACGCTGGACCGTGACTCGGTAGCGCGCATCGCCAAGTGGCTGCGCGACGAGGCAGCGCCGCCAGCGTATCCGTTCCCTATCGAAGACGCGCGCGCCGCGCGGGGCAAGCAGCTCTATGGCACCTATTGCGCCGCCTGCCACGGCGCGACCGGCCGGGATTTCTCGGGCGAGCACGTCGGCAAGGTCGTGCCCATCGAGAGGATCCGTACCGATCCGTGCCGGCTCGACAACTACACCTACGCGCTCGCCGTCGAGCAGGCGAACCTCTACGCCGCCTATCCGGAGGAGCGGTTCCGGCATTTCCGCAAGACCCGCGGCTACGCCAACATGCCGCTCGACGGCGTCTGGCTGCGCGCGCCTTACCTGCACAACGGCTCGGTGCCCACCATCCGCGACCTGCTGGAGCCCGCCGAAAACCGTCCCGCCGTGTTCTACCGGGGCAACGACGTGATCGACCGGCAGAAGCTGGGCTTCGTCTCTGGCCTGCCGTCGCAGGGCAAGGAGACATTCTTCCGCTACGAGACCCGCTGCGTCGACAGCCCGGACCGCAAGACGCCCTGCGCCAACGAGAAGAACCCGGAGAACCTCTACGCCGCCAACCGCTGCGTCGCCGGTCCGTGGGCCGGCAACGGCAACCGGGGCCATGACGGCCCGGAATACGGCACCGACCTGCCGCCTGACGACAAGGATGCGATCGTTGAGTACCTCAAGACCTTCTGAGGCCGCGCGCACGCCGCCGAAATGGCGCCGCCGCGCCATCATCGCGCTGGTCGTCGTGCTGCTGCTCTGCGTTCTGGCGGGCATCCTGGTCTGGTGGAAATTCTTCAAGATCGAGGACCAGGCGTTCACCGCCGATCCCGAGACCGGCGCAAGCGCCGAGCTCCAGCGGTTCAAATACGGCACCCTCGGCGGCGACCTGATCGCCGGTATTCCCTATCCGATCCTGTTCATCCTGCCGCGCGTGTTCCCCGACCTGATCGACGGCCATGGCGGCTACGGCGCGTTCGGCCTGCCGTGGGAGCCGGGCCAGCGCCTGCCCATGGGCTTCTCGATGAAGCGCAAGGGCTACGAGCGCGTCACGGTGAACTGCGCGCTGTGCCACACCACCCAGTACCGGCTGGCGCCGGACGAGAACCCGCGCTTCGCCGTGGGCGGGCCGGGGCACACGGTGCAGGTCCAGGTGCTGCTGCGCTTCCTGTTCGCGTGCGCCCATGACGAGCGGTTCACCGCCGACCGGCTGTTGCCCGAGATGGCGCTGCACTTCCCCATGGATGTGGCCGACGTGGCGCTCTACAAGCTGGTCCTGATCCCCGGTATGCGCACCGCGCTGCTGGAAGCGGAAAAGCAGCTCGCTTGGATGGACAAGCGTCCCGACTGGGGACCGGGCCGCGACGACGCCTTCGGCCTGCCGAAATTCGTGCTGACCCAGGCGGACGACGACGGCACCCTGGCGACAACCGATTTTCCGTCGCTCTGGAAGCTGGGCCAGCGGAAAGGCACGCTCTATCACGCGGGCGGCGAGGCGACCGAGCTATCGACGGTGGTCGCCACCTCGGCGCTCGGCGCCGGCGCGCTGCCCGGCCCGGGTTTCGACCGCCACAACGACTGGACCGAAGCCTTCATCCAGGACCTGACGCCGCCGCCGTTCCCCGGCCAGACCGATCCGGCGAAGGTGGCGGAAGGATCGGCGCTGTTCGCCCGGCACTGCGCGTCCTGCCACGCCGGCGCACGCACCGGAACGTCTATCCCGCTCGCCGAAATCGGCACCGACCCCGAGCATGTGAAGACCTGGCAGGACGAGGACGCTCGCCGGATGAAGAAGGTCGGCGCCGTGCTCGGCGTCAAGGAGCCGCCGATGATCGCGGCCACGGGCTATGTGGCCAAGCCGCTGGTCGGGGTCTGGCTGCTGGGGCCGTACCTGCACAATGGCTCGGTGCCGACGCTGATGGACCTGCTGGCGCCGCCGCACCAGCGCCCGAAGGTGTTCTGGCGCGGCTACGACCTGGTCGACCAGGATCATATAGGCTTCGTGTCCTCGGGTGCCGACGCCGAGAAGGCCGGCTTCCGCTTCGACACGGGCCAGCGCGGCAACGGCAATGGCGGGCATGCTTGGGGCACGGAACTGCCGCCCGAGCAGAAGCGGGCGCTGATCGACTATCTGAAAGGGTTGTAGCGGGAGCCGGCGGACCGGCCCCCGCGTCCGTGCTTACGGCTACTGGCGCTTGCCGGTGGCCAGGCCGCTCGCGGCGTCGCGCGGCGACTTGACGTCGCAGGTCGAGGCGTCGGTGACCTTCTTGCCGCTCGCGTCGGTGCAGGCGCCCGAGGCGCAGACCGATGCGTCGGTCACTGGCTTGCCGCTGGCGTCGGTGCAAACCGAGCTGCTCGACGACGAGCCGCCGGCCGCTTTTTCCATCAGTTTAGGCGAGCTCTTGTCCATCTCGGCGGCGAACGCCGAACCCGAGAGGGCGAGAGCGAACACGGCGCCAAGCGCCGAACCAAGCAGAGTTCCCTGTTTCATGATGTGTCCCGGCATGAGAGTGTGCCCCCAATCGGAATGTAGAGGGCCGTTGCGGTTGCGCAATGGTCTTGGTCGCCGAAGCGACCCGGTCCGGTAAATTTCTCGTAACCGGAGGCTACAGCACGAGCGCCAGCGCCATGCCGTCATGCCCCTTGCTGCCGACGGTCTGGAACGCCGTCGCCGATACGCGCGGTTCGGCGGCGAGCATGTCGAAGAAGCGTCGCACGCCCTGCACCCGCGGGTCGTCGCTTCCGGCGTCGAGGATGGCGCCCTCGCGGATGACGTTGTCGCCGATGATCAGCGTGCCGGGGCGCGAAAGCTTCAGCGCCCATGCCAGATAGGCCGGATTGCTGGGCTTGTCGGCGTCGATGAAGATCAGGTCGAAGGGATCGCCGCCTTCGACCGCGATGCCCGGCAGCGCCTCCAGCGCCGGACCCTCGCGCAGGTCGACCAGCGCCGTCACGCCGGCGCGTTCGAAATTGCCGCGCGCCGTCGCCGCGTGGTGCGGATCCGCCTCGAGCGTGACGACGGTGCCGCCGGCCGGCAGCGCCCGCGCCAGCCAGATCGTGCCGTAGCCGCCCAGGGTGCCGATCTCCAGGATACGCCGCGCGCCCATCAGCCGGGCCAGCAGGTGCAGCAGCTTGCCCTGGTTGGGCGCGACGTCGTGAGCGGGCAGGCCGGCCGCCGCATTGGCGGCGAGGACGGCGTCCAGGACGGGCTCGTCCGGTACCAGCCGGCCGGTGATGTAGCCGTCCACATCGGTCCACAATGGCCGCGACATCAAAACAGTCCCTTCAATCCCGCGAATGCCGCATCATGTAGCGACGGGATGAGGCCCTCAAGCGGCGGTTGAACGAGGAGACATGCAGTGAGCGAGAAGGTCAGGAAAACCGAAGCGGAATGGCGCGAGCAGCTTTCGCCCGTCCAGTATGCCGTCACCCGCGAGAAGGCGACCGAACGGCCGTGGACCGGCGAATACAACAGCACCAGGACGCCCGGCGTCTACAAATGCATCTGCTGCGGCGAGGA
>JBKJNE010000376.1:0-2766 GCA_046596015.1 Alphaproteobacteria bacterium | reverse complement strand
TGCCGATTTCGCCGGCGCGGTGCTGCCGAGCGGTCGGGTGAACTTTGCCGCCGGGCAGATCAGCCAGACGGTGACGGTAAATGTGGCCGGCGATACGGCGATCGAGCTGAACGACAGCTTCACTGTGACCCTGGCCGGGTTGCAGGCGGGTGTGACACTTGGCACCGCCTCGGCGACCGGGGTGATCCTGAACGATGATGTGCTGCCGACCGGCCAATTGTCGATCGCGCCCCTGAACGCCGCGCGATCGGAGGGGCACAACGGCAGCACCAGCTTCACCTTCGTGGTCACCCGCAGCGGCAACACGGCCGGCCCGGCGAGCGCGATCTGGACCGTCGCCGGCGACACCCAGCCGGGCGCGGTTGCCGCCAGTGCGAGCGATTTCGCCGACGGTGTGTTGCTGACCAGGCTGGTCAGCTTCACCCCCGGTCAGATCAGTCAGATCATCAGCGTGCCGGTGGCCGGCGACGGTACGGTCGAACTGGACGAGCGCTTCACGGTCACGCTGTCCTCGCCACCGGCCGGCGTCTTGCTGGCCGTCGCAAGCGCCACCGGCGTCATCTACAACGACGACACGCCGGGCACCGGCACGCTGTCGATCGCGCGGGCCAGCGCCAGCAAGCCGGAGGGCAGTGGCGGCGACACCGCCTTCACCTTCACCGTGACCCGCAGTGGCGACCTTTTGGGCACCGCCGGGGTGGACCTGACGGTGACCGGCGGTGGCGTGGCCTCGACGACCGCGGCCAGTGGCGCCGACTTTGCTGGCGGCCAGCTACCGGCCGGGCATATCGTTTTCGCAGCAGGGCAGAGCGTGCTGGAAATACCTGCCGTTGTCGCCGGCGACACGTTGGCCGAGCTGAATGAAAGCTTCACCATCACCATGTCCGGGGCACAAACCGGCGTGACGATCGCCACGGCGACGGCGACCGGGGTGATCGTTGACGACGACACGAAGTACTCGACCAAGGCGAGCGAGACGCTGACCGGCACCGCGGGGCCGGACCTGTTCTACCTCGGCGGTGGGCTGGACACGGTGTTCGGCCTGACGGGGCTGGATCAGTTCCGCTTCCAGCCGACCGCGCTCGGCCCGGTGGCGACGACGACGACGACGATGGAGGATTTCAGTCGCGTCGACGGCGAGAAGTTGGACCTCGGGTTGATCGACGCGATCGCCGGCACGCTCACCAACGATGCCTTCAGCTTCATCGGCACGGCAGCCTTCGACGGCACTCCGGGCCAGCTGCGCTGGGAGGATCAGGGCGGCGTGCGCTTGATCCAGGGCAACACCAACAACGACACCACCGCCGACCTGACGATCTTCGTCACGGCCGCCGGGCCGGTGGACGCGACCTGGTTCGTGCTGTGATCTGACGCCAGCTGGGCGCTCGCGCCATGCTTGCTTACCTGACGACCCTGGCAGCGCTGCTCAAGCCGCCTGTTCGGCGATGCTTCGTGCCTGTGCGTGGCGGCTGCGATGGCTGGCGAAGGCGGCGAGCGCGGGGTGCGGGGTGACGAGTTTCGCCAGGTCCGGCTTCGGGCGGGCGAGGCCGGAAATGCGCGACCAGGCGGCCTCCATCGACTGGGCGGCATCCAGCACCGCGAGGTCGCCGCGGAAGCGCCCGGTGACTTGCATACCAAAGGGCATGCCCATCGGATCGGTGCCGCACGGCAGCGAGATGGCCGGGTTGGTCACCAGCGTGACGTAATACGTCAGCGCCAGCCAATGGTAGTAGTTGCGCAGCTTTACGCCCTCCAGCTCGTCGAGATAGAGCTGGGTCCAGGGGAACGGCGTGACCGGCACGGTGGGCGACAGGATCAGGTCATAGTCGCGGAACAGCGTTTGGAAACTTCGGAACATCCGGGTCTGTTCACCATTGGCCCAGGCGGCATCAGCCAGCGTCATCTTGGCGCCGATCTCGTAATTGGCGCGGATATTGGGGCCGAGCGAGCCCGGGTCGGTCTCGTACGCCCGCTGGTAGCGCGCCACAAACCCCTGGGCGCGCACCACGTCGAAGCAGCGATCGGGCTCGCCCATGTCGATTTCGATATGGTCACAGCGGGCGAACAGATGGGACATCGCCGCCATCTTGTCGCGCATCGCTCTGCGGATTTCCTGGCCGACCGGGGCCTGGCCGAAATCCTCGGTCCAGGCGACGCGCAGCGCGCCGAGATCGGCCGGGCGGGCGGCCAGGATGGCGCCGCGGTCGAGCGGGAAGCCGAGCGGCTCGCGATCGTCCATGCCGGCTTGGGCGGCGAACAACAGGCGCGTATCGGCCACGGTCCGGCCCATCGGACCGAGCACGGAAATCGGCGTCCAACCATGTGGCCGCTTGTCCATCGGCACGATGCCGGGCGAGGGGCGAAAACCGACGATGCCGCACATCGCGGCGGGAATGCGCAAGCTGCCGCCGGTGTCCGATCCCGTGCAGACCGGCAGCATGTCGGTGGCCAAGGCGACCGCCGAGCCGCCGGAGGACCCACCGGGGTTCAGCGCCGGGTTGAACGGGTTGCCGGTGGCGCCCCAGACCGGGTTGCGGCTGTTGGCACCGGCGCCGAATTCCGGGACGTTGGTCTTGCACAGGATCACCGCACCCTCCGCGCGCACATTGGCGACCATGGCGCAGTCGAATTCCGGCACGTTTTCGGCGTGCAGCGGCGAGCCATAGGTGGTGAGCAGGCCGGCGGTTTCGTGCAGGTCCTTGATCCCCGTCGGCAGGCCGTGCAGCAGGCCGAGCGGCTCGCCGGCCAGCACGTTGCGCTCGGCCA
>JBKJNE010000261.1:0-3787 GCA_046596015.1 Alphaproteobacteria bacterium | reverse complement strand
TTGAGCGCCTACCGCCGCATGCGGACCATCCGCGAGTTCGAGGAACGCCTGCATGTGGAGTTTCTGTCCGGCACGGTGCCCGGATTCCTGCACCTGTATTCGGGCCAGGAAGCCATCGCCGTCGGCATCTGCGAGCAGCTCGACGACCACCGCGACTACATCGGCTCCACCCACCGCGGCCACGGCCACTGCATCGCCAAGGGCGTCGACGTGAAGGCGATGATGAAGGAGATCTACTGCAAGAAGAACGGCGTCTGCGGCGGCAAGGGCGGCTCCATGCACATCGCCGACCTGGACAAGGGCATGCTGGGCGCCAACGCCATCGTCGGCGGCGCGCCGCCCCTGGCGCTGGGCGCGGCGCTGAGCGCCAAGCTGCTGAAGACCGGCGGCGTCGCCGTGCCGTTCATCGGCGACGGCGCGGCCAACCAGGGCACGGTCGCGGAATCCCTGAACATGGCGGCGGTGCTGAAGCTGCCGATGGTGTTCATGTTCGAGAACAACGGCTATGCCGAGTTCACCGCCGCGTCCTATGCGACGGCGGGCAGCATCGAGGCGCGCGCCAAGGCCTATAACATCCCGGCCGTGACCGTGGACGGCGCTGATTTCTTCGCCGTCTATGAAGCGGCCCGCGAGGCCATCGAGCGCGCCCGCGACGGCGGCGGCCCGAGCGCCATCGAGGCCAAGGCCTACCGGTTCTGGGGCCATTTCGCGGGCGACCCGCAGCGCTACCGCGCCGCCGGCGAGACCAAGGAGCTGCGCGAGAACCACGACTGCCTGAAGATCTTCGCCGACAAGGTCACCCAGGCCGCGTTGCTCGACCAGGCCGAGATGAACGCCATCGACGTGGAGGTAATGCAACTGATCGAGGACGCGGTCGCCGAGGCCAAGGCCGATCCGCAGCCCGATCCGGCGTCGCTCTACAAAGACGTCTACGTCAGCTACCCCTGATCGACCGGAGATAGACATGCCAATCAAGACCTATCGCGAGGCGATCAACGAGGCGCTGCGCCAGGAGATGGAAGCCAACGACCGCGTCATCATCATCGGCGAGGACGTGGCGGGCGGCGCCGGCGGCTCGGCCGGCGGCGGCGAAGCGGCGGGCGGCGTCATGGGCATCACGGCCGGCCTGGCTACGAAGTTCGGCCGCGACCGGGTGATCGACACGCCGATCACCGAATCCGCCATCATCGGCATGGCGGCAGGCGCCGCGCTCACCGGCATGCGGCCGGTGGCCGAGCTGATGTTCGCCGACTTCATCGGCGTCTGCCTCGACCAGATCTACAACCAGGCCGCCAAGTTCCGCTACATGTTCGGCGGTAAGGCGCGCACGCCCTTGGTCGTGCGCACCATGATCGGTGCTGGCATGGGAGCTGGCCCGCAGCACAGCCAGGCGATCTATCCCATGCTGACCATGATCCCCGGCCTGAAGGTGATCGTGCCGTCCAACGCCTATGACGCCAAGGGCCTGCTGATCCAGGCGATCCGCGACGACGATCCGGTCATCTTCTGCGAGCACAAGAGCCTGCTGGGCGACAGCTGCGAGGTGCCGGACGAGCCTTACACCATCCCGTTCGGCAAGGCCGCCATCACCCGCGCCGGCACCGACCTCACCCTGGTCGGCATCTCGCGCATGGTGAAGTTCTGCAACGAGGTGGCCGACCGGCTGCAGAAGGACGGCATCAGCATCGAGGTGATCGACATCCGCACCACCTCGCCGCTCGACGCCGCGACGATCCTGGAGAGCGTCAAGAAGACCGGCAGGCTGGTGGTCGTCGACGAGGCCAACCCGATGTGCTCGGTCGCCTCGGAGATCGCCAGCATCGCCGCCTCGGACGCGTTCGACTACCTGGACGCGCCGATCAAGAAGGTGACCGCGCCGCACACGCCGGTGCCCGCCTCGCCGACGCTGGAGGCGCTCTACCTGCCGACGCCCGACAAGATCGAGGTCGTCGTCCGCGACCTGCTGGAGTACTGAGCGCTTTCAGCCAAGGCGGAATCGCCCTGGCGTCCGAAAGCCGCGGCGACAAATGTCAGAGTGGTTCAGCGGTAGCTGAAACCGCTCTGAGCCTCTGACATCTTTGAAATGCCGGAGGGGCGACGCCGTCCAGGTAGCTACCTGCGCTTCTTCGGCAGGGCGAAGGCGACCACCTCGTCGCCCGGCGGCGAGCGCAGGAACACCAGGTTGCCGCTGGTGATGACGACGAACTGGCGGCCACCGGCTTCGTAGGTCATCGGCGTGGCGCCGATGCCGCCCTTGAACTGGTGGCGGAACAGCTCGCTGCCGTCCGCCATGCTGAACGCCCGGAAGATGCGGTCGCGCGCCGCGCCGATGAAGATCACGCCGCCGGCGGTGACGATCGGGCCGCCCACGTTCGGCTGGCCCAGGTTCCAGCGGAACGGCAGGTGGAGATCGTTCTCGGCCGAGCCCAGCGGCACCCGCCACACCACGTCGCCGCTCGCCATGTCGAGCGCCACGAGCTCACCCCACGGCGGCTTCGTGCAGGGCGCGCCGAACGGCGACAGCAGCCATTCCACCTTCACCGCGTAGGGCGCGCCCTTCTGCTCGTAGATCACGCCGTCGCCGTCGCGCATCAGACCCTTCAGCGCCTTCGGCGCCTTGTCGCGCGGGATCAGCGCGGTGGACTGCGGGATGGTGTTGATGTTGACGATCATCCATTGCCGCTTCGGGTCCCAGGCCGGGCCGCCCCAGTTGGCGCCGCCCGCGTTGCCGGGCATGTACAGGGTGCCGGCGCCGGTGTCGGGCGCGGTGAACATGCCGTGATAGCGCAGGGCGGCGAGCTTCTCGCGGCACTTTCCCCGGTCCCAGAAGGTAAAGCCCCAGGCGTCGTCGGGCGTCACCTCGGTGTCGATCAGCGGCAGCGGCTTCACCGGGAAAGGCTGCGTCGGCGACAGCCATTCGCCGGGCAGCTTCCATTGCGGCACCGGCCGTTCCTCGATGCCGAACACCGGTTCGCCGGTCTCGCGGTCGAACACGAAGACGAAGCCCTGCTTGGTATTCTGCACCACCGCCGGGATCACCTTTCCGTCCTTGCGGATGTCGATCAGCATGGGCGGCGACGAGACGTCCCAGTCCCAGATGTCGTGATGCACCAGTTGCCGGTGCCACACCACCTCGCCGGTCGCGCCGCGCAGCACCACCAGCGAGCCCGAATACAGGTTGTCGCCCTTGCGGTCGCCGCCCCAGAAATCCGGCGCCGGGCTGGACACCGGCAGGAACACCAGGTCGCGCGCCTCGTCGACCACCATGGTCGACCACACATTGGCCGCGCCGGTGCACCCGGCGCTGCCGTCGAGCCAGGTGGCATAAGCCGGATCGGCCGGATCGCGCGGGATCGGATCGAAGGTCCATTTCAGCGCGCCGCTGCGCGGATCGAAGGCGAACACCGTGCCCAGCGGCGCGTTCTCGCGCTGGTTGTCGAGCACGATGGTGCCGGTCACCAGCACCCCGTTCAGGATCACGGGCGCCGAGGTGATCCGCGCCTCGCCCTTGCGCGCGCCGGCCGGCAGCACCGCCGGCACCGGCACCGCGCCCGCCGTGCCGAAGCCGGCGCAGGGCCTTCCGGTGCGCCCGTCGATGGCCATCAGCCGCAGGTCGTTGGTGCCGAACAGGATGCGCGTGCGGCAGACCGCGTCCGGCGCCGCGTCCGGGTCGGTCCACTGGGTCACGCCGCGGCAATTGTAGTGCGGCACCTCCAGATCGAGGGCGATCTTGGCGTCGAACACCCAGCGTTCCTTGCCGGTGGCCGGATCGAGCGCGACGATACGG
>JBKJNE010000122.1:0-3287 GCA_046596015.1 Alphaproteobacteria bacterium | reverse complement strand
CGCGCGCAGATGCCGACATTGACGCCTTCCGACGCCAGCAGGTCGACAACACGGCGGCCGATGCCCTTCGTCGAGCCCGTCACGATGGCGTTCTTGCCCTTCAAACCCAGATCCATGTCCGTATTCCCGTTTGTGAGTGATGATGAGCCGGCGCTTTCCCGTCGCCGGCCTGAACCGCGCACGGACTCTACGCGCGCGCTGCCGGCATTCGCAACCGATTATACCGCGATATAGTGGAGCGTCTCAGTTCTTGCGCCGGCGGGCGAGTTGCGGATGCAGCTCCTGGATGAGCTTGAAGGCGCGGTCGCGGCTGGGGCCGGTGAGGAACGGGAACACGGCCTTGGCGGCCGAGTACTTCTGCGCCCTGGCCAGGTCCTCGTCGGCGATGACGTCGTTGGCCCAGTACAGGCGGACGGCGCCCGACGCCAGCATCACGTCGTGCAGCAGGTAGTCGATGTTGGCGCTGTCGATCAGGTCGCCCTGGCGCTTGATGTCCATCAGCGCCTCGCGGTGGAACTTCTGCATGTTCTCGCCGATCGAGAACTTGGCCGGGTCGCCGGCCAGGATCGGCTCCAGCGCCCGCGCCAGGTTGGGGATTTCCAGGGTGTGGGCCGAGGTGCGCTCGATGATGTCCATCAGCCGCTCGAAGCCGGTGCTGGTCACCGCCCGGTCGATGGATTCGAACACCAGCCGCAGCCGCTCCTCGATGGCCTTGCCCAGCAAATTGTCCTTGCTGCCATAGAGGTCGTACAGGCTCTTGTACGCGACGCCGCTCTTCTCGGCGAGTTCGCGCATGGTGACCCCGGCATAGCCCTTTTCGGCGATCAGCTGGCGCGCCACCGAGAGGATGTTCGAGCGGCGGCGCAGTTGCCGTTCAGTCAGCCGCTTCAGTATGACGCGTCTCCCTTCCCTGGCCCTGAAAATATGGTGGTTTCGTTCAGCGGGCGCGTTTGGAGGATGGCGAACAGGGCGGCTCAAGTCGAGCCTGAATAGACAAATCCGCCAGCCGCCGGCACAAAAAAGAATGCCGGGCTCTTGCGAGCCCGGCAGTATAGGGAAGACTTCACGTCTTGGGGAGACGATGAATGGGAGGGCTCTAGAAACGGGGAGGAAATAGAGCCGGCTCCCACGAAAACCTCAATATGAGGAGGCTCTCGGATCACCACGCTGAACCGTTGCGTCGTGGTGACACAACGAAACTTAATTGTGCAGCGCAGCGGGGTCCAGCGGATTGGTGGCACGCCAGTCATGCATTAAAATCATATCCAGAAAACAATCCATTTTTAATCAATAACTTACAGACACGAGTGTAGGTATTTGGGGTATTTTGCGCCGCAACATCAAGGATACTGCCAGTTTTCCAATATGATGGCGAACGGTGTTCTCACCACGCGAAGTGCCGCATATGCCCTGAAAACCATCCAGGCAATCGCACAAGAGGGCGCTTCGCCCCCGGTCAGGAAGCATAAGGCTATTTCCGGCGGTCAGAACTTGGCGGTGCGGACCTGGTCCACCAGGAAATCGCGAAACACCGTGATTCGGGTCACGTTGCGCAGCTCCTCCGGATAGACGAAGTAGACCTTGAAGGTGGGGCCTTCCAGTTCCGGCAGCACCTGCACCAGGTTGGTGCCCGGCGTGGCGATGTAGTCGGGCAGGGCGGCGAGGCCGAGGCCGCTCTCGACCGCCTTGAGGATGCCGTAGATGTTGTTCACCGCCAGCACGGGCTCGCGCACCCGGTCGCCGGCGCCCGCGTGGATGATCCAGTTCAGGTCCTGCAGCGGCCGCGGCGCCTCGGGGCCATAGGAGATGATAGCGTGGTTGTCCAGATCGGCCGTCGAGGTTGGCGCGCCACGGGCGGCCACGTATTCGGGCGAGGCGTAGATGTGGTAGTGCACGGTCATCAGCTGCCGCTGGATCAGGTCGGGCTGATGCGGCGGGTGGAAGCGGATCGCCGCGTCGGACTCGCGCATGGCGATATCGATCTCGGAATCCGACAGCAGCAGGTTGATGCCGATGTCGGGATAGGCCAGCCGGAAGTCCCGCAGATGCGGCACCAGCCAGGTGGACCCGAAACCGACGGTGGTGGTGACGTTGAGCCGTCCCCGCGCCGCCGTCCGGCTGTCACGCAGGATCGCCTCGGTTCGCTCCAGCCTGACGAACACCTCGCTTACCGTCTCGAACAGCGTCTCGCCCTGCTCGGTCAGGATCAGGCCGCGCGGGTGGCGATGGAACAGCGAGAAACCCAGGCTCTCCTCGAGCCCGGAGATCTGCCGGCTGATCGCCGACTGGCTGAGATTCAGCTCATCGCTGGCGTGCGTGAAGCTGCCCGCCTTGGCGACCGAGTAGAACGTGCGCAGCTTGTCCCAATCCATTGGACTTCCCCCGATGATCCGCGGCGCCGTCGCGACCCCTCGCGCCGGCGCGGCGATTTTTATTCCGCCGCCTGCTTTTTGTGAACTTCGTGGGCGGCGATGAACTTCTCGGCCTCCAGCGCGGCCATGCAACCCATGCCCGCGGCTGTTACGGCCTGACGATACACCTTATCGGTCACGTCGCCCGCCGCAAAAACGCCGGGCACGGCAGTGGAGGTGCTGTCGGGGTTTTTCAGGATGTAGCCGCCGTCGTCCAACGGCAGCTGGCCGACGAACAGCTCGGTCGATGGCGTATGGCCGATGGCGATGAACACGCCGTGGGCCGGCACCTCCGAGGTCGCGCCGGTCCTGGTGTTGTAGATGCGCACGCCGGTCACGCCCATGGGATCGGTGCCGCCGATGATATCCTCGACGACGCTGTCCCAGATCACCCGGATCTTGTCGTGGGTGAACAGCCGGTGCTGCAGCACCTTCTCGGCGCGCAGCTCGTCGCGGCGGTGGATCAGCGTGACCTTGGTGGCGAAGTTGGTCAGGAACAGCGCTTCCTCGACCGCGGTGTTGCCGCCGCCGATCACGATCACTTCCTTGCCGCGGTAGAAGAAGCCGTCGCAGGTGGCGCAGGCCGACACGCCGAAGCCCTGGAACTTCTGCTCGCCGGGCAAGCCCAGCCAGCGGGCCTGGGCACCGGTGGAGATGATCAGCGTCTCGCCGACATATTCGGCGCCGCTGTCGCCGACGGCGACGAACGGGCGCTTCGACAGGTCGACCGCGACAATGACGTCGGAAATCACCGTGGTGCCCACATGTTCCGCCTGGGCGCGCATCTGGTCCATCAGCCACGGGCCCTGGATGACGTCGGCGAAGCCAGGATAGTTTTCCACGTCGGTGGTGATGGTCAGCTGGCCGCCTGGCTGG
>JBKJNE010000023.1:0-3028 GCA_046596015.1 Alphaproteobacteria bacterium | reverse complement strand
CAGCGACTTCAGGCGGGCTTCCTCGGCGGTGATGTCGAGGCGCACCAGCGGTGTGCCCTGGGCCACCTCGGTGCCGGAGTCGAACAGGATCTGGCGCACCGTGCCCGCGACTTCGGTGGTCAGGTCGACGCTCTGGACGGCGCGAAGGGTGCCCACGGAGGTGAGCTCGGACCGCCAGAGCTGGGGCGTGACCACGGCGGACGAGACGACCGCGGCCGGCGGCTTCATGGTCGCCATGTACTCCGCCGTCTTCATGCCGACGAAGGCCTTCCAGCCGAAAACGCCGCCGAGCACGACGAAAACGGCCGCAAGCATGATGATCATTCGCCTGTTCATGGCTGCATCAGTGCCATTTCGCGCCCGCAACGTCGAGAGGCTAATTTCGACATACGCCGTGCATCAATCCCCGTCGGCGATGGCGGATTCCTCGATGCGCTCCATGTCTTCATCGGAGAAACCGAAATGGTGGCCGATCTCGTGGATCAGCACATGGGCGATGATGTGGCGGACGCTCTCCTCCCGCTCCCCTTCATCCCAATAGTCCAGGATCGGCTCCCGGTAGAGGAAGATCACGTCCGGGACCCCGTCGACCATGCCGGAAACCTTGTCCAGCATGTTGACGCCCTCGTACAGGCCCAGCAGATCCCAGGGGCTTTCCAGCTCCATGTCGTCGCAGACCTCGTCATCGGGGAAATCCTCGATGCGGATGGCGACACCTTGGCAATGGGCGCGGAAATGCGCGGGCAGCTTGTCGAATACCTCCCGCGCGATCACCTCGAAATCCTCGAGGGACGGATAGTCGTCGTCGCTGTCAGTCACGGATCGCCGGCCCCACCTTCATGTATGACTGCCGTATGCGCCCTGGACGGCCGCGCGTCAACCGCCCTTGGCCAGCGGCGCGGAACGGCGGTAAGGTGACGCAGCCCAACGGAGACCATCGATGAAGCCAATCCTTCTGTTGTTCGCCCTGACCGCGCTGTCGCTGGCCGCCTGCGCTTCGGACAAGGGTGGCGCCGCCGGCGGAGCCGATCCCGAGGACGCGCTGGGCAAGCCGTCGTCGGTGACCATCCCGGCCGCGTCCTCGACGCCCTCCGCCATGGGCCAGGGCGATGGCAACACGGTGATCTGCGACACGGTGGCCGGCTTCGGCTGTCCCGACGGCCAGTACTGCAAGTTCGACGGCGGCGCCTGCGGCATCGAGAAGAAGACCGGCGTCTGCGTCAGCAAGCCGCAGATCTGCACAAGGGAATACCGCCCCCAGTGCGGCTGCGACGGCAAGACCTACGGCAATTCGTGCGATGCCGCGGCGGCGGGCAAGAACGTCGACTACGAGGGCGAGTGCAGGCCTGCGGAAGGGGAAACCCCAGCCAGGTAACGGGTGATTTTGCGAGCGTAGCGACGCAACCCAGCCGTTCCGGTGATGGCTGTCTGGTGGCTCGGCTGGATCGCCTCGCGTTGCTCGCGAAATCACGATGAGGTCAGTCCAGCATCTTCTCAAGCAGCCCCAACTCGTCCGCCTCTCTCGGCGGCTTGTCCCACCTGATCCTGTTGATCCGAGGGAACCGCATGGCGACGCCGGATTTGTGCCGCGTCGAGCGCTGCAGGCCCTCGAAGGCTACTTCGAGCACCAGGCCCTTGTCGGGCTCGTGGGTCACCTCGCGGACCGGGCCGAAGCTGTTGATGGTATTGTCGCGCACGAATCTGTCGAGCAGCTTCAGTTCGTCGTCGGTGAAGCCGAAGTAAGCCTTGCCCACGGGCACCAGCGCATCGTCCTTCCAGACGCCGAACGTATAGTCCGAATAGAACGACGAGCGCCGGCCGCTGCCGCGCTGGGCATAGAGCAGCACGGCGTCGACCAGGAACGGGTCGCGCTTCCATTTCCACCAGTAGCCTTTCGGCCGCCCGGCCAAGTACGGGCTGTCGCCACGCTTCAGCATGACGCCCTCGATGCTCTCGGCCTCGGCATGGCCGCGCAGGTCGGTGAGGTCGTCGAACGCCTCGAACGCGATCAGCGGCGACAGGCCGATGCGCGGCTCGCCCTGCGCCGCGACCCATGCCTCCAGCCTTTCGCGGCGCTCGTCGAACGGCAGCGGGCGCAAATCCTCGCCGTCCTCGACCAGCAGGTCGTAGACCCGCAGGCCGGCCGGAAACCCGGAAAGCTGCTTCTTGCCCACGGTCTTGCGGTTCAGCCGCTGCTGCAGGTCCGAGAACGGCGCGACCGTGCCGTCGCGGATGACCAGCAACTCGCCGTCGATGGCCGCCTCGAAATGCATGGCCTCCACCAGGTCGGGGAACGCGGCGGAGATGTCCTCGCCGGTTCGGCTGTAGAGCCGCTTCACGCCGCCCTCGCAGACGGCCTGCACCCTTATGCCGTCCCATTTCCACTCGGCGCGGTAGTCGGCCGGGCTCATCTTCGCGAAGTCCGCCTCCTCGACCGGATGGGACAGCATCACCGGCCGGAACGGGGCGAGGGCGCCGTGCTCGGGGCGTTTGGCGACGCCGTCCGCCCAGGCGAACAGGTCCAGATAGGGCGGCTCCAGGCCGTGCCACACCTCCTCCACCTCGGCGATGTCCAGGTTGCCGTACTGGGCCAGAGCCTGCTTGGCGAGGCGCGCCGACACGCCGATCCGCATGGCGCCGGTGATCAGCTTCAGCAGCGCCCAGCGCCCGGTCTCGTCCAGCGCGTCGAGCCAGCCGGCGATGCGCCCAGGCATGTCGAGCTTCGATGTGCGGTCCAGCTCCTCGACGATTTCCGACAGGTCGGGGACGCGGTTGACGCCGTGCCGCACCGGCCACATCAGCGCGATGGTCTCGGCGGTGTCGCCCACATAGTCGCGGGACCAGCGGAACAGCGCCGGGTCGGTGCGCTCCTCGATCAGGCCGCGGATCATGGCTGGCTTGGCGTGCTTGAAGTCCAGCGTGCCGGTCATGGCGGCGAGCGCATAGCCCCGGTCCGGATCGGGCACGTGGCGGAAATAATCGACGATCAGCGCCAGCTTGTCGTTGCGGCCCGCCGTGTAGGACAACC
>JBKJNE010000430.1:0-2946 GCA_046596015.1 Alphaproteobacteria bacterium | reverse complement strand
AGCATAAACCTCTCCCCATGCCGTCATTCCCGCGCACGCGGGAACCCAGATGGGGAAGGGTACGAGGCCGTTGTCTGGCTCGAACACGATAAAACTTCGGCTTGGAAACGGGGCCGGTGCCCTACGAAGAGCTGGGTCCCCGCGCGCGCGGGGATGACGACGAAGCGGTTGAGATGTCGGTCAAACGAACGAAATAACGGGCGCTTTCCGTCCCGTATCCGCGCCGATCTTGGCCGCAACCTTGCTGGCGATCTCCATGTAGGCCTTGGCGTGCGGGCCGGTCGGATTCTTGACGACGATGGGCGTGCCGGCGTCCGAGGTTTCGCGGATCGCCATGTGCAGCGGGATCTCGCCCAGGAAGTCGACGCCCAGCCTGGCGGCTTCCTCGCGGGCGCCGCCATGGCCGAAGATGTGGGATTCGTGACCGCATTCCGGGCAGATGAACGTGCTCATATTCTCGACGATGCCCAGCGTGGGCACCTTGACCTTCTCGAACATGGCGAGGCCGCGACGCGCGTCGAGTAGCGCCAGGTCCTGCGGCGTCGAGACGATCACCGCGCCGGTCAGCGGCACTCTTTGCGCAATCGTGAGCTGGGCGTCGCCGGTGCCGGGCGGCAGGTCGAGGACCAGCACGTCGAGCTCGCCCCAGGCGACGTCGCCCAGCATCTGGCTGATCGCGCTGACCACCATGGGGCCGCGCCAGATCATCGCCGTCTGCTCGTCGACCATGAAGCCCATGGACATGCATTTGATGCCGTAGTTCTCCATCGGCAGCAGCACCTTGCCGTCGGTCTTGGGCTTGCCGGTAAGGCCCATCAGCCGCGGCACGGACGGGCCGTAGATGTCGGTGTCGAGCAGGCCCACCTTCAGGCCCAGCGCCTTCAGCCCCAGCGCCAGGTTGACGGCGGTGGTCGACTTGCCGACGCCGCCCTTGCCGCTCGCCACGGCGACGATGGCCTTCACCTTGCCGATGCCCTCGCCCTTTTGCGGGGCGCCGAGCGGCGCGGGCTTCTGGCGGTCCTCGCCGCGCTCGGCGGTCAGCACGGCGGTGACGCCGGTCACGCCGGGAAGGGCGGCGACGGCCCTTTCAGCGGCCTGGCGCAGGGGCTCCTGCTCGGGACCTTCGCCCGGCCGGACGGCGAGCGCGAAGCGCACCCGGCCGTCCTGGACATGGATGCCCTGGACGCGCCCGTCGCTCACCAGGTCGCGGCCGCTGGCCGGGTCGACGACGCCGGACAGCGCCGTGATGATGTCGGATTCCGTGACGTTGGGCATGCTTGGCTCTCTTCGGAAGGCCGCTTGATATAGAACGTTGCGAGGAAGTTGATAAGAGGTTCTGGTCTACCGATAGGCCCTTCCTATATAGAGGGTCATCACGCGCCCCCGGATCGTGCGGGGCCAACCACCTGACGGAGGACGATCCGCCGATGCCTTGGCAGAACAATCCCGGTGGCGGCGGCGGCAGCAGGGGTCCCTGGGGCCAGGGGCCGCGCCCGACCGGACCGACGCCCCCCAATCTGGACGATCTGCTGCGGCGCGGCCAGGACCGCATGAAGAACCTGTTCCCCGGCGGCGGCGGGTTCGGCGGTACTCGCGGCATCGCCATCGGCCTGGGGCTGCTGTTCGTGATCTGGATCTTCAGCGGCTCCTACCTGATCAAGCCGGGCGAGCAGGGCACCGTGCTGATCTTCGGCGCCTGGGACGGGGTGCCGAAGGGCGAAGGCTGGCACTGGGCGCCGCCGGCGCCGATCGGCAAGGTGCTCAAGCTGCGGGTGCAGGAGGTCCGGCGGCTGGAGATCGGCTTCACCACGCCCGACAACACGGGCGGCGCCATCAGCGAGACCAACCGGCCGGGCGAGAGCCTGATGCTGACTGGCGACGAGAACATCATCGACGTGGATTTCGAGGTGTTCTGGCGCATCGACAACGCCGGCAAGTACCTGTTCAACATCCAGGACCAGGTCGACACGGTAAAGGCCGTCGGCGAAAGCGCCATGCGCGAGATCATCGGCCGGCGCCCGCTGGAGTCCGCGCTGACCAAGGGCCGGCTCGAGGTCGAGCAGGAAACCCTGGAGCTGATGCAGCGGACGCTGAATTCCTACGACGCGGGCGTGCTGATCACCGACGTGAAGCTGCGCAAGGCCGACACGCCCGCCGAGGTCATCGACGACTTCCGCGACGTGCAGGCGGCCGGCGCCGACCGCGAGGCCAGGATCAACGAGGCGCAGAAGTACCGCGCCGAGATCATCCCCGAAGCGCGCGGCCAGGCGGCCCAGATCGTGCAGCAGGCCGAGGCCTACAAGGCCGAGGTGGTCGCCCGGTCGCAGGGCGAGGCGGCGCGGTTCACCTCGGTCTACGACCAGTACAGGCAGTCCGCCGACGTGACCAGAAAGCGCATGTACATCGAGACCATGGAGCAGGTGCTGCGCAACGTGAACAAGATCATTATCGACAACAAGGGCGGCGTCGTGCCGTATCTGCCGCTGCCCGAAGTGCAGAAGCGCCAGACGCCGCAGTCGGGGACGCCGCAATGAACCGGAAATGGACCGTTCCCGCCATCGTCGGCGCAGGCGTCGTGATCTTCCTGCTGTTCACGTCGGTGTACACCGTCAGCGTCACCCAGCAGGTCATCGTGCTGCGGCTGTCCAGCTTCAACCGGATGGTGCAGGAGCCGGGCCTGCACCTGAAGCTGCCGCTGTTCGAGGATGTGATCTACATGGACAAGCGCATCCTCGCGCTCGACCTGCCGTCGCAGGAGGTGATCGCCTCCGACGAGAAGCGCCTGGTGGTCGATGCCATGGTGCGCTTCAGGATCGAGGACCCGCTCCAGTTCTACAAGACCGTCCAGGGCGACGAGAGCACCGCCCGCGCCCGTATCACCACCACCACGGTCTCGAACCTGCGGCGCGTGCTCGGCAGCGAGGCGTTCAACACCTTGCTGACCGG
>JBKJNE010000403.1:0-6795 GCA_046596015.1 Alphaproteobacteria bacterium | reverse complement strand
GCCTTGAGCTCCGCCGCCGCCTCGCGCATGCGCGCCTCGTAGACCTCGTTGGGGCAGGGGCTGGGGATGCTCACCTTCAGGCAGGGCAGGCCCAGTGCTGCGACCTGGCGGTCGAGCAGCGCGTCGCGCACGCCGTGCATGGCGACGCGGCTATAGGCCTCGTTGACGGTGGTCAGCACGCAGGCCACGTCGAGCTGGCCCGCGCGCCGCGCCTCCCAGAGCGCGAAGGCGCTGTCCTTGCCCGAGCTCCAGGAGACGCAGGCCTTGGGTCGCGCGCCGCTCACGTCAGTTCGTTGTGCAGCTTGGTGATCCGCATGCTGGTGATCAGCCAGCGTCCATCGCGCTTCTCGTAGGTTTCATGGTAGTGGCCCCAGCCGTGCATCAGCCGCGCCGGGGCGCCGGGCGGCTGCCAGAGCCGGTCCTCCATGGCCCAGATGCCCTTCGCGGTGGTCGGCGACAGGATATCGATCTCGGGCATGTGGCCATGATGGGCGGTGATTGTGCCGACGGTGATCCTGGCCACGAAAGCCGCCATGGCCTTGCCGCCGGTGATCACCGCCTCGTCGTTGAAACCGTCGATCGCGGACTTCGATTCGCCGTCGCTGCTGTCGGCCGAGCCGCGCACGTCGATCCGGGCATCGTCGGTGAAGACGCCCGCGTAGAGGTCCCAATCCTTGGTGTCGAGGCCTCGGAAGTAGCGGGCCTTGAGCTGCTTGATCTCTTCGATGGCGAGAAGTCGCTCGATATCCGTCATGGCAGGCTCCTGTGGGCGCGGGCGATGGCCGTCAGCCTAGCAGTCGCGTCCGAGTCGCTCCAGACGGCTGTCTCGGGTACCTCGATACCGGGGGAAAAGTTAGTGGGGCGCACCTGCGCAAGAGGGGGTCTCCGAAGCAAGTGCGCCCCTGGAAACGATTAAGCCTCGCTTCCTATGTCATCATGACAGTTCCGCAATGAACCGCAACGGCGGAAATCCGACTGCAAATCATCTTCGCACAACGTGGATATGCATCCGCCAAACCCTGACCGAACGGTCAGGATTCGGTTGTGGTGAGGGAACCGTTCCGGCAGGATCACCGCCGTGAAGCAAAGGGGACGTGTCATGGATATGGAACTGGCCGGCAGGAAAGTGATCATCAGCGCGGCGACGCGGGGCGTCGGCCGGGCCATTGCCGAACGGTTCCTCAGGGAGGGCGCCATCGTCTCGATCTGTGGCCGCACGGCGAGGTCAGGAGATCCGAGCACCACCGAGCCCGAGGTGATCCGCAACGACCTGCCCGGCGACGGCGTCGAGGAAGCGGTCGCGGCCATGAGCGGCCTGGGGACGGTCTACGGCGACGTGGTCGACTGCGGCCATTTCGACCAGGTGACGGCGTGGGTCGAAAAGGCGGCACGGCAGATGGGCGGTATCGACATCGTCGTGTCGAACGCCAGCGCACTGGGCGGCATCCCGCGATCAAAGAAGGGCTGGGACATCAGCTACAACGTCGACATGCTGTCGGCTGTGGCCATGTGGGACACGGCCTATCCGTTCCTGAAGCAGTCCGACCAGGCGGCGTGGGTGCAGGTGTCGACGATCAGCGCCGTGGAGCATCACGCCTTCGCCGGCAGCTCGCAGAGCTACGGCGCCATGAAGGCGGCGCTGATCAACTACACCGCGCAACTCGCCCACGAGTTCCTGGGCGAGGGCATCCGCTGCAACTGCGTGTCGCCGGGGCCGATTTATATCAAGGGTGGCTCGTGGGACTGGCTCGACAAGAACATGCCTGACTACGTCGAGGCCAACATCGCCAAGCAGGCATCGCGCCGCTTCGGCCGGGCCGAAGAGGTTGCCGACGTGGTCGCGTTCCTCGCCAGCCCGCGCTCGTCATGGGTGGTGGGCGAGAACGTCGTGATCGACGGCGGCTACACCAAGCACGTCAAGTTCTAGCTGTTTCAGTGATCGAAACAGGTCGGTGGCGATCTCGCCGCCAGCCGGCTTGCGGGTCCAGCGCCGATCCTGTATGCATACATGACAACCGTTATGTATGAGTCGGGGAGACTCCCTTGAACAAGCCGTTTTCGATCCCTGCGCCGGGCGAGGCGCGTTGCCCGGGCGACAGCGTCCAGGATGTGCTCGACGCCGACGGCGACAATCCGCCGCCCGCCTACCGCAAGCAGGCCTACCAGTATCTCGGCAGCGAGGACCTGCCGTTCGAGCGCTACACCTCGAAGGCGTTCTTCGACCGGGAGATGGAGCGCCTGTGGCCGCGCGCGTGGCAGTGGGCCTGCCGCGAGGAGCACATTCCGGAAGTGGGCGACTACTACGTCTACGACGTGGGCCCTTATTCGCTGATCGTCATGCGCACGGCGCCCGACACCATCAAGGCGTACTACAACGCCTGCCTGCACCGCGGCACCAAGCTGAAGCCGTCGGGAACGGCGGGCAGTTCGCAGTCGATCTCATGTCCGTTCCACGGCTGGACCTGGAGCCTCAGCGGCGAGTTGACCCGGTTGCTGTGCGAGTGGGACTTCCCGCACGTGAACAAGGAAGAATTCCGGCTGCCGGAGGCCAAGGTCGGCGTCTGGGGCGGCTTCGTGTTCGTCAACATGGACGAGAACGCCCGGCCGCTGGAGGACTACCTGGCGCCGCTGCCCGAGGACGCGAAGCGCGCGGCGTTCGAGGACCGCTACGTCTCGCTGCATGTGGAAAAGGAACTGCCCTGCAACTGGAAGGTGGCGCAGGAGGCGTTCCTCGAGGCTTATCACCTGCTGGCGACCCATCCGCAGTTGCTGCCGGCGTCGGCGGACGTCAACACCCAGTACGATATCCTGAGCGAGAACATCGATCGGCTGTACAACCTGGTCGGCTCGCCCAGCCCGCTGCTGGAGCGCGAGGTGTCGCAGCAGGAGATTCTCGACAGCATGGTGCTGGGCGACCGCGAGCAGCTCGAAGGCGCGCTGCGCGTGCCGGACGGCGGCCGGGCGCGGGCGATCATGGCGCAGTACTTCCGCGATCTGGTCGGCGATCAGTGCGGCCGCGACCTGTCGGATTTCAGCGTCGCCGAGGTGATCGACACGGTTGGCTACTTCGCCTTCCCGAACGCGCACTTCTTCCTGGCGATCTCGTTCCCGATCGTCTACCGGTTCCGGCCGCTGGGCACGGACCACACGAAAACGCTGTTCGACCTGCTGCTGCTGTCGCCGGTGCCCAAGGGCGGGGTACGTCCCGACCCCTACGAGCCGGTTCGGGTGAAGATCGAGGAATCCTACGGGATCGTGCCGGGGATCGATCCGGGCATGGCGGTGATCTACGATCAGGACACCGGCAACATGGGCTGGCAGCAGGAAGGTTTCGGCGCGGCCAAGAAGAAGCGGGCGACGCTGGGAGACTACCAGGAAGTCCGCATCCGGCACATGCACCAGACGCTGGACAACTACCTGGCGGACTGAACCCGTCAGGCGTCCTCGATCTTGATGATCCCCGCCTCGATGCAGCGGTTGACCAGGGTCGTCAGGGTCAGCAGCTGCTGGTAGTAGAGGTCGAGGACATCGTCGGACTGGAGGGTGCCGGGCTTCACGCGGTAGCCGCCGCGCTCGTCCTCGGTCAGGATGCCGTCGGCGATCATTTCCTTGATCTTGCGGCGCACCGTTTCGCGCGGGATGCCGGTTGATTCGGCGACGGAAAGGGCGTTGACCGGCACCTGAAGCTCGGCCGGGACGACCTCGGCCAGTGTTTCATATCTGGCCGCCTCGGGCCGCGACATCAGCCTGCTGACGCTGGCGACGCCGATGGCGTGGACGATCAGCACCTTGGCGAAATCGGATTGGAAAACCGGCTGGTAGCGCGGCAGCAGTTCGCAGAGCAGGACGCCAAACTCGTATCCGAAGATACGCGATTTTTCGTTGAGTTTGGCGCGGTTCGAAGGAACCAGCCGCTTCTTGTTCACCCGTTCATCCCTGGCTTGGGCCGGCACGAACCGCCAACCCCGGCTATCGGGCACCGTGTTTCGCGCTGACGTTGCGTCTGTCGACACCTCGAGCCCTTTCCCGGCACACCGCGGTACCTGCATTGGTTATGAGGCACGCGGGAGTCCGGGGCAAGATATATTTTGAATTTTATATAAATTGAAAAGTAAACGGCTGCAACCATGCAGCCAGTCTCAGGTTATCACCGCCTCGCGGGTCCGTACACGGCCGCTGAGATATTCGTTGAGCGGCCGGAGCGTCGGGATGTGGCTGAAGATGACATTCATGACCACCGTAATCGGCACCGCCATCAGCGCGCCGGGAATGCCCCACAGCCAGGTCCAGATCACCACCGACAGGAACACGATCACCGGGTTGAGGGTGAAGCGGCGGCCCAGCAGGCTGGGCGTGATGAAGCTGGCTTCCAGCACATGGGCGACGGTGTAGATGGCAGGCGCCAGCAGCGCGTCGCCGATGCCGGGAAACTGCAGCAGCGCGGCGACCGTCACCAGGCTGACGCCGACCAGGTAGCCGATATAGGGAATGAAGTTCAGCACCGCGGCCATGATGCCCCAGAACAGGGCGTTGTTCAGGCCGATGGCATAGAGGCCGCCGCCGATGACGGCGCCCAGCGCCACGTTGATCAGCAGGATGGTGATCAGGTAAGCGGACACCTCGCGCTCGATGTTGTTGATGATCGAGACCACGGCGCGCTTGTCGTGGAAGGTGGGCATCAGCCGGACGGTCTTTTCCTTGAACATGTCGCCGGCGGCCAGCAGGAAATACAGCAGCACCAGCATCATGGCCAGGTTGATACCGAGATGCCGGACACCGCCGATCATGCGTTCCATGATCGATGGCGAGGCGGCGACGACCGTGGTGGTGCGCTTCTTCCGGTCGGCATTGGTCAGGTTCATGACGTCGGTCGACGCCTTCTGTACCGTGGCGACGGATTCGCGGACCGGCCGGAACTTCCGGTCGAGCTGCTTGGCGATCTTGGGCGCCCGTTCGATCCAGTCGGCGGCCGGCTTGCTGACGGCGGTCACCGCCAGCGCGGCAACGCCGATCAGCACCGCGAGGACGACGGCGGCGAGCAGCGGCGAGGGGACGCCGCGCCGCGCTATCGGGCGGATCAGCGGCGCGAAGGTGAAGCCCATCAGGATCGCGCCGACCAGCGGGATGAACACGTCGGCCGCGACGTAGAGGCCGGCGACCACCGCGCATATGAACAGCCCGATGAGCGAGATATGCGCCCAGCGCTGCAGCTTCTCGGTCGGGGGCGACGTTGGCGTCATCGGGGCGTCATCGGGTTCGGGACCGGTTTGAGGAACGGGACAATAGCACCACGGGCGGCAACCGCTCGCAACTATCCGACCGGTTCTCCGCCAACGCCGGAGCTCGGACCGGGTTCCGTTCGCGGCCTAGAGATCGCGCGCGTTGAAGGTGTCGCAGGCGTCGAGCGTGCCGGCATGCATGCCCTGCCGGAACCAGCGGACGCGCTGCGCCGAGCTGCCGTGGGTGAACGCATCCGGGACGACGTGGCCCTGCGACTGCTTCTGCAACCGGTCGTCGCCGATGGCGGTGGCGGCGGTCAGCGCCTCCTCCACGTCGCCCGCCTCCAGCATGTCGCGGCTGCGCTCGGCGTGATGGGCCCAGACGCCGGCGAAGCAGTCGGCCTGCAGCTCCAGCCTGACCGACATGGCGTTGTCCCCGCGGCGGACCTGCTGGGAGATGCCGAGCAGGGTCTGCACATGATGGCCGATCTCGTGGGCGATCACATAGGCCTGGGCGAAATCGCCGGGGGCGCCGAAGCGCTGGCCCAGCTCGTCGAAGAAGCTGGTGTCCAGGTATACCTTGCGGTCGCCGGGGCAGTAGAACGGTCCGCTCGCCGATTGGGCGAAGCCGCAGGCCGACTGGACCGCGCCGCTGAACAGCACCAGCTTGGGCTCCTCGTAAGTGCGGTCCATCTGCTGGAAGATCTGACGCCAGGTATCTTCGGTGTCGGCGAGGACGGTGGCGACGAAGGCGCGGTCCTCCTGTGCCGCGGGAGCCGAGGTGTCGGCGGCCCGCGTCGGCGCCTGCGGCGCGCCGCCGCCGAGGAACACGGACGGGTCGACGCCGAAATAGAGGCCCACCAGCACGACGACGATGGTGCCGACGATGCCCAGCTTGCCGCCGCCCCCGCCGCCCGGCAGGCGGAAGCCGCCCGCGCCCATGCCGCCCTGGCCGCGCATGTCCTCGATGTTGCCGCTTTCGCGGCGGCCGCGCCAACGCATGGACGCCTCCCGAACTGGTTCGGTTCAACGGTAGTGGAGAGCATAGGACGCTACAAGCCCATGGTTCCGCGGCCGCGCCTGGACAGGCGTCCTATTTCTTAGGCCCCAGCAGCAACCAGAGGATCAGGCCGAGCACCGGCAGCAGCAGGATGATGACGATCCAGATCGCCTTGGACAGGGCGCCCGCGCCGCTCTGCACCACCCGGATGATGGCGTAGATGTCGAGCACGAGGATGATGAGGCCAAGCAGCCCGGAATAGGGGAAGTCGAACATGAAGCGGTTCTCCCGAAAGTGTGACCTCTAGCCTAACCGGTTGCCGTGACAGAGGTAAGCGCGTTCAGTGGAGATCGTATTCCACCCACAGCTCGTGCATCGGCACCAGGCCGATGGGGGCGAGGGTGACGCCGTCGATGTCCTTGGGCATGGCGTCGTATTTGACCCGCACGTTCTTCATGCGCTTGATCAGCACGCTTGACCCGAGCGTCGCCTCCTGCTCGGAAATCCACGCGCCGGGGCAGAAATGGGGGCCGACGCCGAACGACATGTGGCTGGACTTCCGGCCGTCGCTGTAAC
>JBKJNE010000250.1:0-7103 GCA_046596015.1 Alphaproteobacteria bacterium | reverse complement strand
GCCTCGGGCTCGTCGACCTCGACATGCTTCTGCAGCGAATGGATCAGGTCTTCCTTGAGATCTTCGGGCTTCAGCTTCTCGTCGGCGATCTCGCGCAGCGAGACGACCGGGTTCTTGTCGTTGTCGCGGCTGACCAGGATCGGCGAGCCCGACGCGATCATGCGGGCGCGATGGCTCGCGAGCAGGACGAGCTCGAAGCGATTATCGACCTTGTCGATGCAATCCTCAACGGTAACGCGAGCCATGGGCGGCTCCTTCTGATCTTTTGCGATGCAGGGCTGACAGTTGGCCCGGCCATACAGGCAAAGCCCGGCCGATGCAAGAAAATGTGCCCGTCGATCGACGGCACGACGATCTCAGGAGTGACCGCGAATCTGGCCGACGAGTTCATCGAGACTCGGCTCGCGCCAGTTGCCGCCATGCTTGCCGGCTTCCATCGCCGGCAGCTCCTGCGGCGGCACCTCGCTGAAGCGCATCCGCATCGTCGTCGCCACGCCCTCGCCGAAGGCGATCGCCTCGCGATTGCCGATTGAGGACAAAAACGAGATCGTGCTGGCCGACGCATCGGCGATCGCGGCGCGAATGATCTGCTGGTCGCGCTCATTGGCGAGACGCATCGCGAAGATCGTCGAGCATTGCGACAGAATGGTGGGGTCGAGCTCGCCCGGGCGCTGCGTCACCACGCCGAGATAGGCCCCGTATTTGCGGCCCTCCTTGGCGATGCGGGCGAGTGCCTGCCGGGTCGGCGCGAAGCCGAGCGCCGTGTCGGCCGGCACATAGCGGTGCGCCTCCTCGCATAGCACGAGGATTTCGTAGGTTCCTTGGCTCCACATCGCGAGATCGAAGGAAATCCGCGCGAGCACCGAAGCGACGGCGTTGACGACTTCGGACGGCAGGCCCGCGAGCTGGAACACCGATATCGGGCGGCCCTGCTGTGGCAGGCGGAAGATCTTGCCGATGATCGGCCCCATGCCCTCGATCATGTTGGCGCGGGCGAACATGAAGTGGTAGCGCGGGTCGGAATAGAGCGCCTCCAGCCTGATCCGCAGCGAGCGCAGCGCGGCGCGCGAATAGCGGATCTCGTGCATGCCGATCAGGTCGTCGATGACGGCGAAGGCATCCGTCATCCGGTACGGCACCGGCATGTCGCCGGAGGTCTTGCCGCGGTCGCCCTCGTTCCAGGCGTTGCCGGGGTCGAGCGGACGCTTCAGCAGCGTGGTGCCGAGGTCGCGGGTGGTGTCGTGGACGGAGGTCGTCCGGTAGCGCGCACGCGCGCCGGCCACGACCTCGCGCAGGATATCGACCTCGTCGTCGAGGCCGGGGCGGCCGCGGAACACGACATCGGCGAATTCCTCGAGCCGGAACATCCAGAACGGCAGGTCGAGCCCGTCGGCGTCGATCGTGACGGCCTTGTCGGGAAAGGCGTGCGCATATTCGTTGTGCGGATCGAGGATCAGCACCCGCAGCGCCGGGCGGGCGGCGATCGCCTTGCGCAGGAGCAGCGCGACCGCGCTGGACTTGCCGACGCCGGTGGTCCCGACGATGGCGAAATGCCGCATCAGCATGTCATCGATGTCGATCGTCGCGGGCAGGCTCGCATCCTGGGTCAGGCGGCCGATCTCGACGGCCTTGCGCGCGCTGAGATCATGGACGAGGGCGAGGTCGCCGACGCGGATATGGTGCGCCAGCGCGCCGACGCCGGGATAGGTGGTGACGCCGCTCTGGAAGGCGGACTTGCCGTCCTTGCGTTCGACGACCTCTCCGAGAAGCTCGACCTGGATGCGGACCGTATTGTCGCCGGTCTCGTTCCAGTCATGGGCCGAGGCGCTGATTTCGTAGATCAGGCCGACGATGCGGCTTGCGCCGAGATTGATCGAGATCAGCCGCCCGATCGTCCAGGCATCGGCAGCGGCCCGCCCGCCGGCCGGCAATGTCGCGCCGATGGTGGCGCGCGAGCCGTTGCAGGACAGCACGCGGCCGAGCGAGCGCTCGGACGTCTGGTTGGTCGCGCGGCGATCCTGTTCGATGTCGGTCTCGAAAGCACCGTGGGTGATGGCAAGCTGCACGCGTGTCCGCCTCTCTTGATCGCTTGTACGGTTACGCTAGCGGAAAGCCTCTAAAAATTGACATCCAGGCGTGGCCACCTGCCATCTCGGTTACCAAATCGCCAAGGTTTCGCGGTCAGCCTCGCGGTAATCATCACAGATCATGGTTCCGCCGATCACATTCCTTGCCTTGAGCCGCGTCGGGGCGGGGTCTATTCAGATTTTACAGGCGAGGGGACGCAATGATGGCTGGCAGGCTGCGACTGGGCGTGAACATCGATCACGTCGCGACCGTGCGCAACGCGCGCGGCGGCCTGCTGCCCGATCCGGTGCGCGCCGCCCATCTCGCGGTCAAGGCCGGCGCCGACGGCATCACCGCCCATTTGCGCGAGGATCGCCGCCATATCCGCGACGACGACATTGAGCGGCTGGTGGCGGAACTCGCGGTTCCGCTGAATTTCGAGATGGCGTCGACCGCGGAGATGATCGCGCTGGCCGAGCGCATCCGGCCGCACGCCGCCTGCCTCGTCCCGGAAAAGCGCGAGGAGGTGACGACCGAAGGCGGGCTCGACGTCGTCGGCCAGGCCGCAAGCCTCGCGCCGGCGATCACGCAGCTCAAGGCGGCAGGCGCGCGCGTCTCGCTCTTCATCGAGGCCGACGCGGCGGCGATCACGATGACGGCGAAGCTCGGCGCACCGGTTGTCGAACTGCACACCGGGACATGGTGCCACGCTGTCCTCGATGGCCATGGCGCCAGGGCACAGGCCGAATTCCGCCGCCTCGCCGAAGGCGCGGCGCTGGCCGCCTCGCTCGGCCTGGAGGTCCATGCCGGCCACGGGCTGGACTATGACACGGCGCGCAGCCTGGCGGCGGTTCCGGAGTTCGTCGAGTTCAACATTGGCCACTTCCTCGTCGGGGAGGCGATCTTCGTCGGCCTGGAGACGGCGCTTGCCCGGATGCGCGCGGCGATGGACGCCGGCCGCGCGGCCCAGTAAATCGGCTGGATGATCCTCGGCATCGGCTCCGACCTCTGCGACATCCGCCGCATCGAGAAATCGCTGGCGCGCTTCGGCGAGCGCTTCACCGAGCGCGTCTTCACCGCAGGCGAGCGGGCGAAATCCGACCGTCGGGCAACGCGGGCGGAATCCTATGCGCGGCGGTTCGCCGCCAAGGAGGCCTGCTCCAAGGCGCTCGGCACCGGCATCAGGCGCGGCGTTCACTGGCGCACCATGGGTGTGGTAAACCTGCCGTCCGGCCGTCCGACCATGGAGTTGACCGGCGGCGCCAGAATCCGTCTGGAGCAGATGACGCCGCCGGGCATGGTGGCACAGGTGCATCTGACGATCACCGACGATTTTCCGCTGGCCCAGGCCATCGTGCTGATCACCGCCGTCCCCGCCGAGTATGCCGGCCTGTTGAAATAGCCTGTTCACGCCATCCGCGAGAAAGCCAATATGTCAGAGCCGTTGAGCGAGACCACGACCAGAGACGAGAGCAAGCCGGCGAAGGCCAAGGAGAAATCCGCGTTCTCCGAGTTCGTCTCGACCATCGTCGTGGCGGTGTTGATCGCGCTGGCCTTCCGCACCGTCGCCTACGAACCGTTCAACATCCCGTCCGGCTCCATGTACCCGACGCTGTGGATCGGCGACTATCTGCTGGTGTCGAAGTTCTCCTACGGCTACAGCCAGCATTCGCTGCCCATGAGCGTCATCCCGTTCAAGGGCCGCATCCTGGAGCGCCAGGTCACGCACGGCGACGTCGCCGTGTTCAAGCGTCCGGCCGACAACAAGACTGATTTCATCAAGCGCATCGTCGGCCTGCCCGGCGACAAGATCGAGATGATCGACGGCGTGGTCCACATCAACGACCAGCCGGTCAAGCGCCGGCAGGTCGAGGACTTCACCATGGGCGAGACCGGCGTCGAGGGCGGCAACCTGACCTACCGGCAGATGCGCGAGACGCTGCCCAACGGCGTCACCTACAATACGCTGGACTGCGCCTATTTTCCCGGTACCCAAGACTGCATGGCGTCCATGGCCGACAACGCCGGGCCGTTCCTGGTGCCCGAAGGCAACTATTTCGCCATGGGCGACAACCGCGACAATTCCGCCGACAGCCGCTTCCCGACGCAGACCGGCGTCGGCTTCCTGCCCGCCGAGAACCTGGTGGGCCGGGCCGACATCCTGTTCTTCTCCACCTGCGGCCAGTATTGCGACGCGCCGCTTTGGAAGCCGTGGAACTGGTTCGGCGCCATCCGCTACAGCCGCTTCTTCAACCTGATCGGGTGACGGCGGTTGATCTCGGCCGCCGCCCGTAACATTTCCGCATCCGGACGCTTTGCTGCTAGCATCCGCAACGGCTTGGTTGCGTGGAACAGGTAATGTCGAAGGGCCTGGAGGATATCTACGCGGTGCTCGGCTATCGCTTCGCCGATCCGTACCTGCTCGAGCAGGCGCTGACCCATCCGTCGTGCACGGGCGTGCCCAACTACCAGCGGCTGGAGTTCATCGGCGACCGGGTGCTGGGCGCCATCATCGCCCAGCGGCTCTACCGGGAGTATCCGAGCTTCAAGGAAGGCGAGCTGGCGATCCGCTTCAACGAGCTGGTGCGCAAGGAGACGCTCGCGCACATCCTGCTGCGGCTCGGCCTCGACCGCTATGTGCGGCTGTCGGTGGGCGAGGAAGACAATGGCGGACGGCTGAAGCCGGCGATCCTGGCCGACTGCTGCGAGGCGGTGATCGGCGCCATGTTCATGGACTCCGGCTTCGCGGCGGCGCATGACTTCGTCGAGAAGCACTGGCACGACCTCGTCGCCGGCGTGGCGCTGAAGGATAAGGACCCCAAGACGCTGCTGCAGGAATGGGCGCAGGGCCGCGGCATGGCGGCGCCGTCCTACCGCGAGATTTCCCGCGACGGGCCGCCGCACGAACCGGAATTCACCGTCGGCGTCACCGTCGGCAGAAAGCATGAGGCCACGGGCAAGGGCGCATCCAAGCGCGTGGCGGAACAATCGGCAGCGCGAAGCCTGCTGGACAGACTGAACGGAACCGAATGACAGAACGACAGACACGATGCGGCTTCGTCGCGCTGCTGGGCGCGCCGAACGCCGGCAAGTCGACGCTGCTCAACGCGCTGGTGGGCCAGAAGATCTCCATCGTCACCCAGAAGGTGCAGACCACGCGCACCCGCATCCGTGGCATCGCCATCGAGGGCGACGCGCAGCTTGTTTACGTGGACACGCCCGGCATCTTCGCGCCGAAGCGGCGGCTCGACCGCGCCATGGTCGCCGCCGCCTGGGGCGCGGCCGACGCCGACGTGGTCTGCTTGCTGGTCGACGCCAAGAAGCGGATCGATCCGGAAGTGCGCCTCGTTCTCGACGGGCTGAAGGACACCGGCCGCAAGGCGGTGCTGCTGCTGACCAAGATCGACCTGGTGCCGCGGGAATCGCTGCTGTCGCTCGCCAACGAACTGAACCAGACCGGCCTGTTCACCCATGTGTTCATGATCGCGGCGCCCAAGGGCGACGGCGTCGGCGACCTTAAGAAATTCTTCGCGGACAGCGTGCCTCTCGGTCCTTGGCTCTATCCCGAGGACCAGCTCTCCGACATTCCCATGCGGCTGATGGGCGCCGAGATCACCCGCGAGAAGCTGTTCCTGCGGGTGCACCAGGAGCTGCCTTACGCCGCCACGGTCGAGACCGAGAGCTGGGAAGAGCGCAAGGACGGCTCCGTGACGGTGCACCAGGTGATCTTCGTCGAGCGCGAGAGCCAGAAGCCGATCGTCATCGGCAAGGGCGGCCAGACCATCAAGGACATCGGCGAGGCGGCGCGTCGCGAGCTGGAGCAGACCATGGACCGCAAGGTGCACCTGTTCCTCAAGGTCAAGGTCCGCAAGGGCTGGGGCGAGGAGCGCGAGCGTTACCGCGAGATGGGTCTCGACTACAGCGATTGAGGGCCGATGGAGTGGACGGATGAAGCCCTGGTCCTCGGCGCCGCCAAGCACGGCGAATCCTCCGTCATCGTCGAGCTGCTGACCCGCTCGCACGGCCGCCACAAGGGACTGGTGCGCGGCGGCTCGGGCGGCCGGATGCGCGGCGTGATGCAGGCCGGCAACCGGGTCGCCGTCACCTGGCGCGGCCGGCTGGCCGAGCATCTCGGCACCGCCACGCTGGAGCTGATCGACGCCAACGCGGCGTCCGTGCTGTCCGATCCACCGCGATTGCTGGCGCTCGCCTCGCTGTGCGCCGTGGCGTCCACCGCACTCCCAGAGCGTGAGGCGCATCCCGAGGTGTTCCTCGGCGCGCTGCCGGTGATCGCGCTGCTGCGCGACGACGGCACCGACCTCAACCACATCGCCGCCGCGCTGGTCTACTGGGAACTGGGCGTGCTCGGCGCGCTCGGCTACGGCCTCGACCTGACGTCCTGCGCCGTCACCGGCCAGACCGACGACCTGGCCTATGTCTCGCCGCGCACCGGCCGCGCCGTCAGCCGGGCAGGGGCGGGCGACTACGCCGAGCGCCTGCTGCCGCTGCCGGCCTTCGCCACGACGCCGGTCGATCCGCAAGCCGCCGACCTACTTGTCGCGTTCGACCTCACAGGGTATTTCCTCGAGCGCAACGTGTTCGTGCCCAGCCGGTTGCGGCTACCGCCCGCTCGGTCGCGGTTCGTGGACTTGCTCAGGCGTTGACCACGAGGTCGGCGTATTGGCGACCCGGCGCGCCTCGGTGATGCGATCGGATAGCGGCCCAAAGGATTGAAGTTGAGTCCGTGTAAAGGCCGCCTTTATCGCGTCGGTTGTGATTTTGTCGGTGAAATCAATCAGTTCATCGTCGTTTTGCGACAGGGATGGCCCGGGGCCAACATGCTGGCTCAGCCACATATCTACATATCTTTCCAGGGGTGGGTACATGTTGATACTTCATTCTTAAACCAATAACATTGTGGGTATTTGGTGTGTCATGCATAATATTACAAGGCTCCGCGTTATTATTATTTTTATACAAACGCCTTTGTTCTCAATAGCTTTGCACCTCCTGATCAGCGGGCAACGAGACGTATC
>JBKJNE010000171.1:0-23329 GCA_046596015.1 Alphaproteobacteria bacterium | reverse complement strand
ATCACGGCGTCGCCATCCTGTCCCGCTGGCCGTTCGAGGCCCGCAACCGGCGCAACTGGTGCGGCAAGGACGACGCCCGCCACGTCCATGCCACGCTCGAAGGCGGCATCGAGGTGCATAACTTCTACATCCCGTCGGGCGGCGATATTCCCGATCCGGCGGTGAACGAGAAGTTCGCCCACAAGCTGATGTTCCTCGACGAAGCCGCCGAGTGGTTCACCGGCCGTTGCCGCCCGGACGGCAAGATGATCCTGGTCGGCGACCTCAACGTGGCGCCGTCCGAATTCGACGTGTGGTCGCACAAACAGTTGCTCGACGTGGTCTCGCACACGCCCATCGAGGTGGAGAAGCTGACCCGGCTGCAGGGCACCGGCTGGATCGACGCCATCCGCGAGTTCCATCCGGAGCCGGAAAAGCTCTATTCGTGGTGGAGCTACCGGGCGCAGGACTGGCGCGCGTCCAACCGGGGCCGCCGGCTGGACCACATCTGGGTGACGCCGCCGCTGAAGCCGCATTTGCGCTCGGTCCACATCATGGACGAGGCGCGCGGCTGGCAGCAGCCATCGGACCATGTCCCGGTGACCGTGGACCTGGAGGTCTGACCGTGCGGAATGTGTTCTTCCGTCGTCATTGCCGACGCCGATATAAATCCTATCCGTATTTCAAGTTTTGCACGGCCGCTGGATTGCAGCTTCGCTCGGATTAAACCTTCAGCTCCATCCCGTCCCTTGAAACCACCGTGCCGGGCCGCGCGGCCCGCGCCTCGGCAGCGACGGCGTCCATGAACGCATCGTCGTGGCTGGGATCATGGTGGAAGATCACGAAGGTCTTCACACCAGCGGCGGCGGCAAGCCGCATGCCCTCCTGCCAGGTGGAATGGCTCCAGCCCTTGTGCGCCGGGTATTCGGCGTCGGTGTAGGTGCAGTCGTAGACGAACAGGTCGGCGCCGTCGATCAGGCCGAGGATGTCGCGGTCGAGGCCGTCGTCGAACTGCTCGGTGTCGGTGACGTAGCAGACCGCCCGGCCGCCGAACTCGACGCGGTAGCCGGTTGCCCCGTTCTCGTGATTGAGCGCCGCCGTGCGCACCCGGATACCGTCTCCCAGGTCGAGTGTCTCGCCCGGGCGGAAGTCGTGGAAGCTCAACTCGGCATTGAAGAAGTCGAGCCTGAGCGGGAAGCGGGGCGGACACATGAAGTCGGACAGCACCTGCTCCACGCCCTCGCCGGTCCCGGCCCGGCCGGCCCAGATCCGGCACCGCGTCTTCGGGTTGTAGAGCGGTCCGCAGAACGGCAGGCCGATGACGTGGTCGTAGTGGAAATGGCTGAACAGCAGGTCGAAGTCCTGCGGCCCCTTCATGGTGGCGGCGAGTTGCCTGATGCCGGAGCCCGCGTCGAACACCAGCCGGCGCGGCCCGCACCGCATCTCGACGCAAGACGAGTTGCCGCCATACCGGGCGGTTTCCGGGCCGGAGCAGGGGATCGAGCCGCGCACGCCCCAGAACCGGATCGCGAACTCATCCGCCATGGCGTCAGGGCCGCAGCCGGTAGCCGCCGCCCTCGGTGATCAGGATCGTGGCCTTCGCCGGGTCCCGCTCCAGCTTCTGGCGCAGCCGGTAGATATGGGTCTCCAGCGTGTGGGTGCTGACGCTGGCGTTGTAGCCCCATACCTGGTCGAGCAGCACCTCGCGGCTGACCGAGCCCGCGGCACGGTAGAGATATTTCAGGATGTCGGTTTCCTTGCCGGTCAGGCGCACCTTCTGGCTGCCCCGCTCTTCATCGACCAGCACCTTCTGGCTGGGCCGGAAGGTGTAGGGACCCATCCGGAACACCGCGTCCTCGGACTGCTCGAACTGGCGGATCTGCGCTCGCATGCGCGCCAGCAGCACGGCGAAGTTGAACGGCTTGACCACGTAGTCGTTGGCACCGGAATCGAGGCCCAGGATGGTGTCGGCGTCGGTGGATGCCGCCGTCAGCAGGATGACCGGCATTTTCAGACCCGACTTGCGGATCAGCCGGCACACCTCGCGGCCGTCCAGGTCGGGCAGGCCGATGTCGAGCAGGATCAGGTTGTAGTCGCCGCCGCGGGCCCGTCTCAGCCCTTCCGTACCCGTCGAGACCTCCTCGACGGTGAAGTCGTCGATCAGCGTCAACTGGCCGGCGAGCGTATGCCGCAGATCGACATCGTCATCGATCAGCAGCACATGCTTGTGAACCGACATGGAGACCCCCCTCCTGAACCGCGTCAATGCTTTCCACTGTTATACGGCTTCTCGCCGCCGTATATAAGTCCGATGAACTGGACCCCGTCACTCGCGCGCGATTCCGACGCACGGCACGCCCTGCTGCGCCGCGTGGAGGAGGGTTTCGCCGCCCTGCGGCGTGGCCGGCT
The DNA here is from genome assembly GCA_046596015.1 of Alphaproteobacteria bacterium. GTDB lineage: Bacteria > Pseudomonadota > Alphaproteobacteria > SMXS01 > SMXS01 > RI-34. The sequence continues at coordinate 20,941 of JBKJNE010000171.1, read as the reverse complement.
GGTCGCGGTGACCGGCGACCGCGGCGCGATCCTCTGCCTGGCGTCGTAATCCGTCTCGCCCGAGACCATGGGCGACCTGAAGCGCCGGTCCAACGCGACGCCGATGGTGGCGCTGACCGCGAACCGGGCCGCCGTCCTGCGCATCAACCCGACCGGCGCCGACATCGTCCGCATGCCGGTCGCCTCGCATTTCAACGCCCGGCTGATCCGCTCGCTGGCCGACCCGACCCACGACCTGGACAACCCCATGCGCGGCCCGTTCGCCCGCTCGTGGGATCCGGTGCCCGACACCGCCCGCGCCGCCGTCAAGCTGTGCAAGCTGGGCCAGTTGCTGCCGGCGGTGGTCAGCGTGGACGTGGCCGGCGTACCGAACGACGCGATCCCGGCGGTCGCGGTCGCGGACATCGAGGCCTATGACGAAGTGGCTGCCGTCAGCCTGCATGCGGTGTCGTCGGCGCGGGTGCCGCTGCGCGGCGCCGAGGCGTCGCGGGTGATCGCGTTCCGGCCTGAGGACGGCGGCGTCGAGCACCTCGCCATCATCATCGGCGATCCGGACCCGGACCAGCCGGTGCTGATCCGGCTGCATTCCGAATGTTTCACCGGCGACCTGCTGGGTTCGCTGAAATGCGACTGCGGCGAGCAGCTGCGCGGCGCCATCGAGGCCATCGGCACGGCCGGCAGCGGCATCCTGCTCTACCTGGCGCAGGAAGGCCGCGGCATCGGCCTGATCAACAAGCTGCGCGCCTATCACCTGCAGGACGACGGCTTCGACACGGTCGAGGCCAATGAGCGGCTCGGCTTCGACGCCGACGAGCGGCTGTTCCTGCCGGCGGCCGAGATGCTGCGCGGCCTGGGCTTCGACCGGGTGCGGCTGATGACCAACAACCCGGACAAGGTCGCCGCGCTGGCCCGTTTCGGCATCGAGGTGGTCGAACGGGTGCCGCACGAGTTCCCGTCCAACGCCCACAACGAGCTGTACCTGGCCACCAAGGCACGGCGCAGCGGCCACTACCTGACGGGGCCGGGCCTTAAAGCCCGGAGCAAGCGCTGAGCCTGCTTCTCACCGTTGAGCGGGACGGCTGGCTGTCGTGGGGCGACCGCCGGGTGCGCTGCGCCCTGGGCAAGGGCGGCGTGCGCGCCGACAAGCAGGAAGGCGACGGCGCCACGCCCGTGGGCCGCTTCCCGCTGCGCCGGGTGTATTTCCGGCCCGACCGGCTGGAGACGCCGACGACGCGGCTGCCGGTCATCCAGCTGTTCCCGGATGACGCCTGGTGCGACGACCCGGACTATCCGACCTACAACAGCAAGGTGATCACGCCCTACCCGGCCCGCACCGAGACGCTGTGGCGCGACGACCACCTCTACGACGTCATCGTCGTGCTCGGGCACAACGACGCACCGGTGGTGCCGGGCGCCGGCAGCGCCATTTTCCTGCACGTGGCGGCGCCCGGCTACAGCCCGACCGAAGGCTGCGTCGCCGTCGCGATCGAGCACCTGCTCGCCATCCTGCGCGATGCGCGCAAGGGCGACGAGATCGAGGTGCTGTAGCCGCGCCGCCGCCTCAGCCCCGGGCGCCGAAGATGGCCGACCCGACGCGCACATGGGTCGCGCCCATTTCGGCTGCGGTTTCATAGTCGCTGCTCATGCCCATGCTGAGGCCGGCGAGGCCGTTGCGCCGGGCGAACTTCCTCAGCAGCGCGAAGTGGGGCGCGGGCGGATCGTCGACCGGCGGGATGCACATCAGCCCGGCCACATCGACCAGGCCGCGGCACTCGGCGACGAACGCGTCGATCTCCAGCGGCATGACGCCGCCCTTCTGCGCCTCCTCGCCGGTGTTGACCTGGATGAAGCAGAGCGGGCGCACGCCCGTCTCCGCGACCTGCCGGGCGATGGCCTCGGCCAGCTTCGGGCGGTCGACGGTGTGGATCACGTCGAACAAGGCGAGCGCGTCCCTGACCTTGTTGGTCTGCAGCCCGCCGATCAGATGGAGTACCACGTCCGGGTACCGTGCCTTCAGCGCCGGCCATTTGGCCTCGGCCTCCTGCACCCGGTTCTCGCCGAAATGCCGCTGGCCGGCGGCAAGCGCCAGCTCGATGACCTCGGACGGATGGGTCTTCGACACGGCGATCAACGTCACGTCGGCGCCGGTGCGGCCGCCCTTCCGCGCGGCCTTGTCGATCCGGGTGCGGACTTCGTCCAGATGGGCGGCGATCTGCGAGGCTGTCGGGTTCATGGTCGGGCCTGTCATTTCCGCCGCCTGTATATTAGCGTCCCCGCCTGATGGCCAGTCCCAAGCTCGACCAGTTGTGGCGCCTGTCGAAGGCCGCGCAGAGCCGCGAGGCCCGCGCCCGTGGCCTGCCGCCGCTGTGGTTCATGACCGATCGGTCCCGCGTCGCCGATCCGGTTGGCGTGGCGGACACGCTGCCGAAGGGCGCGGGCGTGATTCTGCGGGACTACGGCGCCGCCGACCGGGCCGGCCTGGCCGTGGCGCTGGCCACCACGTGCCGGCGGCGCGGCCTGCTGTTCCTGGTAGCGGGCGACGAGCGGCTGGCCGCCATGGCCGGCGCGGACGGCCTGCACCTGCCCGAATGGCAGGCGGGACAGCTTCCAGCCATCCGGCGCCGCCATCCGATGTGGCTGATCACGGCCGCCGCCCACGGATGGACGGCGCTGCGCCGGGCGGCGCTGGCGGGTGCGGACGCCGCGTTTCTCTCCCCGGTGTTTCCGACACGGAGCCATCCGGACGCGCCGCATCTGGGTTCGGTTCGGTTTACCGCGCTGCTCCGATCGACGGACATGCCGGTCTATGTGCTGGGCGGCGTGGATGGCCAGTCCATCAACCGGTTGCGGTCCGCCGGAGTCGCCGGGGCCGCTGCCATTGGCGCGGTTGCTGGAAAATAAGCGGGGAAAGAGATCGGCTTCGGATCAGAACCCGAAGCTGGTGCCGACGTAGAAGCTGCCGCCCATGCCGTCGAGGGCGGTGTCGCGGAACACCGTGCGCGAGTCGAAGAACTTCAGGCGGCCCAGCAGGTGGATGCCCGGGCGCAGCTCGTAGGCGGCGCCGATCTCGACGCTGTAGAGCTGGTCGATGTCGGACATCTGCAGCAAGCTGAGCGGGTTGCGGTCGGCGAAGTAGCCGCCGACGGCGACGCTGGTCACCCAGCTGCCGAAGTTGTAGCTGACGCCCAGGTCGTAGCTTTGGTAGCCGGGCGCGTCCTCGACGGTGCCGCGCAGGTAGGACGCGGCCAGGGTGAAGCCCCGGTAGCCCATGTTGACGCCCACATTGTAGGCCGACTCGGGATGGGCGAAGCTGGGCACGCTGGTATAGACCAAGCTGACGCTCTCGTACCCGGTGCTCATGGCCGCCGAACTCAGATAGACCTCGAAGCCGCGCTCGGCCGGATCGAGGCCCAGCGGATCGTCGGCCGAATAACCGGTGGCGTAGCCGATGCGCAGGCCCGCATAGCGCGGCACCATGACCTGCGGATCGCGCAGCATGGCGACGGTGAGCGGCTTGCTGAGATTGACCGAGGCCGACCTGGCGAACAGCGCCCGGTCGTCGAGGCCGGTGCGCGTCATGACGGTCGTCGCCGGCGAACCGAACGGACCCTGCACGGCGCCGGCCGAGAACGCCGGCATGGTGCCGATATCCGCCTGGAACGACAGGCGGCTGGCTTCGCGCAGTTCGATCTTGTCGGATTCGTCCAGCTTGATGTCGGCGCCGATGCGCATGCCGTCGAGCTTGGGCTTGGACTGCAGATGGAAAAGCGGGGTCTCGGAACCGGGCGAGGGCGTGGTGATGGTCGTCGCCGTGCCGGCCTTGTCCTTGGCCAGCGACTGCCAGGGCTGCGGCGCCGGGCGCGTGGGCTCGAGCAGCTGGAGGTCGCCGCCGTCGATGAACTGGATGGACTCCTGCGCGACCGCCTGATGCCCGAAGGCCAGCGCCATCACCGATACCAATGCACCTTTAAGCAGCCGACCCATCTTGTTCGCGGCGCGATCCCTGCCGGGAAGCGCCGTGCTCCTTGTTCGTTTCCTCTGAGTGGAGGCGGTCTCTTAGACCAAATTCGCCCCACTCTCAACATATCTGGTCTTGATCTCTATATATTCCACTCCAACATCCTCGGCAAATCAAGAAGACTCACAGGGGACTGCCATGAAAACATGGGCGATTTCGTGGTTATCCACAGGGAATCGGGTGGTCCGGGCCGCCGGCGCGGCGTTCCGAAGCACCCGGCGGCCTTAAACCGGTTGTTCAATCGGCGGCACGGCCTGTATAAAGTCCCGGCGGCGCGCCCCGCGACCCCTTTATCAGACTGAGGCGAACATATGCCGAGGATAGCGTTTCGAGTCATCGTGCTGGCGGGCCTGGCCGCCCTGACCGCATGTGGCGGCGGCGGTAGCAAGGAAGTGGCCGACCGCTACCGGCCGGTCCAGCTCGAGCAGGCCGCCAACATGCGGGTCAACGGCTATCTCTGGCAGGCGACGCTCGAAACCCTTCACTTCATGCCGATCGTGTCCACGGATGCCACCGGCGGCGTCATCGTCACCGACTGGTACACCGATCCGTCGGCGCCCAACGAGCGCGTGAAGATGCGCGTCGCGGTGATGGATGCACGCCTGCGCGCCGACGCGCTCAAGGTGTCGATCAACCGCCAGGCCAAGGACCGCGGCGGCGAATGGGCCGAACAGCCGGTGCAGCAGGCGACGGTCGCCGGCGTCGAGGACGCCATCCTGGTCCGGGCGCGGCAGATCCGCATCGGCACCGTGACCGAGAAAGACGACTAGTCTCCTAATCAAGAACCAGGTTCATGAGCCGCTATAACGCCAAGGCCGCCGAGCGGAAGTGGCAGGACATCTGGGCGGAGCACGACAGCTTCGCCACCCGCGAGGACGCCGGCAAGCCCAGGTACTACGTGCTGGAGATGTTCCCCTATCCGTCGGGGCGCATCCATATGGGCCACGTGCGCAACTACACCATGGGCGACGTGGTGGCCCGCTACAAGCGCGCCTGCGGCTTCAACGTGCTGCATCCCATGGGCTGGGACGCCTTCGGCATGCCGGCCGAGAACGCCGCCATGGAGCGCAAGGTGCACCCGGCGGCATGGACATATCAGAACATCGACACCATGCGCGGCCAGCTCAAGAGCCTGGGCCTGGCCATCGACTGGAGCCGCGAGTTCGCCACCTGCAGCCCGGACTACTATGCCCACGAGCAGGCGCTGTTCCTGTCGTTCCTGGAGCACGGCCTGGTCGAGCGCAAGGAAAGCTACGTCAACTGGGACCCGGTCGACCACACGGTGCTGGCCAACGAGCAGGTGATCGACGGCAAGGGCTGGCGCTCCGGCGCGCCCGTCGAGCGGCGCAAGCTGTCGCAGTGGTTCTTCAGGATCACCGACTTCGCCGAGGACCTGCTGGCCGGCCTCGATACGCTGGACCGCTGGCCCGAGAAAGTGCGCACCATGCAGCGCAACTGGATCGGCCGGTCGGAAGGCGCCCGCGTCCAGTTCCGGATCGCCGGCACCAACGAGGCGGTCGAGGTCTACACCACAAGGCCCGACACCCTGTTCGGCGCCAGCTTCTGCGCCATCGCGGCCGATCATCCGATCGCCCAGCAGGCGGCGAAGGGCAATGCCGAGGCGGCCGCGTTCATCGAGGCGTGCAAGCGCACCGGCACCAGCGAGGCCGAGATCGAGACCGCCGAGAAGATGGGCTTCGACACCGGCCTGCGCGTCACGCACCCGTTCGACCCCGATTGGACGCTGCCGGTCTACATCGCCAACTTCGTGCTGATGGAATACGGCACCGGCGCCATCTTCGGCTGCCCGGCCCACGACCAGCGCGACCTGGATTTCGCCCGCAAATACGGCCTGTCGGTGACGCCGGTCGTATTCCCCGAAGGCGAGACGCCGGACAGCTTCAGCGTCGCCGACAAGGCCTATGACGGCGACGGCAGGCTGGGCAATTCCCGGTTCATGGACGGCATGACCGTGCCCGACGCCAAGAAGCGGGTGCTCGACGAGCTGGAGCGGCTGAACGCCGGCACCCGCGAGGTGAACTACCGGCTGCGCGACTGGGGCGTGTCGCGCCAGCGCTACTGGGGCTGCCCAATCCCGGTCATCCATTGCGGCGACTGCGGCGTGGTGCCGGTGCCGCGCGACCAGTTGCCCGTGCTGCTGCCCGACGACGTCACCTTCGACGTGCCGGGCAATCCGCTGGAGCGGCACCCCACCTGGAAGCACGTCGACTGCCCGTCCTGCGGCAAGCCGGCGCGGCGCGAGACCGACACCTGCGATACCTTCGTCGACTCGTCGTGGTATTTCCTGCGCTTCTGCGGGCTCGATCCGGACCGGCCGCTCGACCGGGAAGCGGTCGACCGCTGGATGCCCGTCGACCAGTATATCGGCGGCGTCGAGCACGCGGTGCTGCACCTGCTCTATGCCCGGTTCTTCACCCGCGCGCTGGAGAAATGCGGCATGGTGTCGCTGGTCGAGCCGTTCCAGGGCCTGTTCACCCAGGGCATGGTCAACCACGAGACCTACAAGGGCCCCGACGGCAAGTGGCTGTCGCCCGAGGAGATCGTGCGGAGCGGCGACGGCCTGGTGACGCGGGGCGGCCAGACCGTGACCATCGGACGCTCGGAGAAGATGAGCAAGTCCAGGAAGAACACGGTCGATCCCACCGACATCATCGAGACCTACGGCGCCGACACGGCCCGCTGGTACATGCTGTCCGACAGCCCGCCCGAGCGCGACCTGGACTGGTCGGAGAGCGGCATCGAGGGCGCGTGGCGCCATGCCCAACGGGTTTGGCGTCTGGTGAGCGAGGCGACAGGCCTGCCTGGTCCCCGAACGCCGGCGCCCGACGGCCTGAGCGACGCCGCCGTGACGCTGCGCCGGTCGACCCACAAGGCGATCAAGGCAGTGACCGAGGGCATCGACAACTTCCGGTTCAACACGGCGGTTGCGCAGATCTACGAATTGACCAATGCGATCAATGGCTTCAAGTCAGAGGGTTCGGCCGACGGCTGGGCGCTGCGCGAGGCGCTGGAGACGCTGGTGCGCCTGTCCGAGCCGATGATGCCACACTTGGCCGAGGAAGCCTGGGCCGAGCTGGGACACACGTCGCCGCTTTGCGAGACCGCCTGGCCCGAGGCCGATCCGGCGCTGGTGATCGACCAGACCGTCAGAATCGCCGTCCAGATCAACGGCAAGCTGCGCGCCACCATCGACCTGCCGCGCGACGCGGGCAAGGAGGAGGCCGAAGCCGCCGCCTTCGCCGAGCCGAAGATCCGCGAGGCGGTCGCCGGCAAGGAGATCCGCAAGGTGATCGTCGTGCCGGGACGCATCGTCAATATCGTGGCATAGTGACCCGATGCGCCGCGCCCTCGTCATCGTGATGCTTTCCCTCGCCCTGCCCGGCTGCGGCTTCAAGCCCATGTACGGCGCGAACGCCGCGGCGACGTCGGCCTCGGTCATGGACAGGATGGCGACCATCGACATCCGCCCGATTCCCGACCGGCTGGGGCAGGTGGTCCGCAACGAGTTGGTCGACGCCATCACGCCGGGCGGCAAATCCGGGGCGCCGGTCTACGAGCTGGCGCTGAAGGTGGGCGAGGAGCGCGAGGGCGTCGCCATCCGCCAGAACGCATCGGCGACCCGCGCCAATTACCGCATGAGCGCCAGGTTCGAGCTGCGCGAGCTCGCCACCGACAAGGTGGTGCTGACCGGCACCACCTGGGCCGAGACCGCCTTCGACATCGTGCAGCAGGACTATCCCACCGTGATCGCCCAGCAGGACGCGCAGGGAAAACTCGCGGTCGAGCTGGCCGAGGAGATCAAGACCCGCATCGCGGTGTTCTTCGACAAGGGCAGATAGGCGGATTTCCACGATTTGTGGTATGGTGATCGCGCGATCCTACTATCTCTTGTAGCCATGAAATTCACGCCCGCCCAACTCAAGCGTTTCACCGACAGACCGGACGCGCAACTCCGCGCGGTCCTGGTGTTCGGCGCGGACGAGGGGCTGGTGCGCGAGCGGGCGGCGACCGTGGCCGCCGCCATCGTCGATGATCCGAAGGATCCGTTCCGCGTCGCCGACCTGGACGCCGCGACACTGCTGGCCGATCCGGCGCGCCTCGCCGACGAGACGGCGGCCATCTCCATGCTGGGGGGCCGGCGGCTGGTGAAGGTGGGCCGCGCCGGCGACCGGCACTCGGGCCTGTTCAAGGAATTCCTCGCCGCCCCACCGGGCGACGGCTTCGTGCTGGTGACCGGCGACGACCTGGGCCGGCAGAGCAGCCTGCGCAAGGCGTTCGAGGACGCGCCCAACGCGGCGGCCGTGGAATGCGGCTACGACAGCGCCGAGACCATCGACAGCCTGATCGACCAGGTGCTCGCGGGGCACGGGCTGATCGTCAGCGAGGAGGCGCGCCTGCATCTGCGCGCCAGCCTGGGCGGCGACCGGATGATCACCCGGCAGGAGCTGGAAAAGCTTGCGCTCTACAAGTTGGGCGACGACGGCGTGGTCAGCGTCGAGGACGCGCGCGCCTGCGTCGGCGACAGCTCGGCGGAGGCGTTCGACGCGGTTGGCAAGGCCGCGGCGCGCGGCGACATGAAGGCGCTGATCGCGGCGCTCGCCAAGGCCGAGGAGACGGGGGAGAGCGCCGTCGGCCTGTTGCGGCTCACGGCGCGGCGCATGCAGCGACTGCACCTGGTCGCCAGCCTGACCGAGCGCGGCACGCCGCTCGACGCCGCCTTCAAGATGCTGAAGCCGCCCGCGTTCCAGAGCGAGGGCAACGAGATGCGCCAGCTCCTCGGCCGCTGGAATACCAGGAAGCTGGCGACGGCGCTCGCCCTGCTGCTCGAAGCCGAAATGGCCTGCAAGACGACCGGCATGCCGGCAGAGGCCATCACCGCCCGCGCCATGATGCGCCTGGTCGCCGCGGCGAGGGCGTAGGGTTTCGGGCGGCCAATTTCTTAACATAACTACGATTCAAACATTCATGCGTGAATCTTGATCGGGTGGTGCAAAAAATCATCCGTCATTGCGAGCCGCGAAGCGGCGCGGCAACCCAGAAACAGCCGAGCAGCAAAACCAACGCCTAGGTTGCCGCGTCGGCTTCGCCTCCTCGCAATGACGGCAGAAGAGAATAACTTAAAGGTTAGAAGCACTTACCGCCGCGCGGCCAGCCTCGCCGTGACATCCTCGAGCTGATCGAGCGTCCCGTATTTGATGGCGACCGTACCTCCGGGCCCCTTGTGGTCAACGCTCACCCGCAGCCCTAGCGCCTCGGAAAGCTGCTTCTCCAGCGCCCGCGTGTCAGCGTCCTTCATCGGCCGGACCGGGCCGCGGCCCTTGGAGCGTGGCGCCTCGCGGGCCAGATCCTCGGCCTGGCGGACGTTGAGGCCGCGCGCGACGATCTCCTGCGCCAGCCACTCGGCATTGTCGGAGGTAACCAGCGCGCGGGCGTGGCCCATGGACAGCGCGCCGTTGTCGAGCAGCGCCTGCACCTTCTCGGGCAGGCTCAGCAAGCGGACCATGTTGGCCACATGCGGCCGGCTCTTGCCGACCACCTCGGCGACGTCCTGCTGGCTGTGGCCGAATTCGTCGATCAGCCGCCGGTAGCCGCGCGCCTCGTCGATCGGCGACAGGTCCTGGCGCTGGACGTTCTCGACGATGGCGATCTCCAGCGACTCGTCGTCGGACAGCGTCTTCTCGATCACCGGCACGGCGTGGAGCCGCGCCCGCTGAGCGCCGCTGGCGACGATCTCGTATTCGCCCGGCCGGGACGACGACGGGCGCACCAGGATGGGCTGCAGGATGCCCCGCGCCTTGATCGACGTGGCCAGGTCGTCGATGGCCGCCTCGTCGAATCGGGTGCGTGGCTGGTAGCGGTTGGGATGCAACTTCTCGATCGGCAGCTCGCGCGCACCGCGCGGCGCGGCGTCGGCTACCGGATCGTCGCCCAGCAGGGCCGAAAGGCCCCGCCCAAGGCCGCCGGGGCGGCGTTTCGCGGTCTTGTCATCCTGTGCCATGCCGGTCTAATTCCTTGATATCACGCGGTAACCAGGGTCTTTTCGCGCTTCAGCAGCTCCGATGCCAGCTTGATGTAGGCCATGCTGCCGGGGCAGCGCATGTCGTAGACGATGGCCGGCTTGCCGTGGCTTGGAGCTTCGGACAGGCGCACATTGCGCGGGATCACGGTCTTGAACACCTTGTCGCCCATGAAGTCGCGCACGTCGTCCTCCACCTGGCTCGACAGCCGGTTGCGCCGGTCGTACATGGTCAAGACGATGCCTTCGAGGCGCAGGTCCGGATTGAACGCGCCGCGCACGCGCTCGATGGTCTTCATCAGCAGGCTGAGGCCTTCGAGGGCGAAGAACTCTGTCTGCAGCGGCACCAGCACCGTATCGGCCGCCACCAGCGCATTCAGGGTCAGCAGGCCGAGCGACGGCGGCGAATCGATCAGCACATAGTCGAAGGCGTCGAGCACCTCGCCCGACTCGCCGTCGCGCAGCGACTGGCGCAGCCGCTGGGCGCGCTCCTCGGCGCTGACCAGCTCCAGTTCCGCGCCCGCCAGGTCCACGGTGGAGCAGACCAGTTTCAGGCCCGGAATCGCCGTCTGGATCAGCGCCTCGCCCAGGTCGTGATCGCGCATCAGCACGTCGTAGATGCTGACTTTGCGCGCGGCGCGGTTGATGCCGAGGCCGGTGCTGGCGTTCCCCTGCGGATCCAGGTCGATCATCAGCACCGACTTGCGGATCGCCGCCAGCGCCGTCGCCAGGTTGATCGCCGTCGTGGTCTTGCCGACGCCGCCCTTCTGGTTGGCGACGGCGATGATCCGGCCGCCATGCCGCTTCTTGCGCTTGCCTTCAGTTCCCAGGAACAGCACGGGCAACATCCTGAATTTGAACGATTTTCGCCTCGGCATCCGTGGCGCTGGGAAAAGTTGTCGACCTGAAGGCCCATTGGCCGCTTGCCTCGGCAAGTTCCGAGTCCGCATCCCGTCCCTTGAGGAAGAACGCGCTGCCGCCGTCCGCAAGAAGCGGCGCGGCATAGCCGAGCAGCTTGCCGAGCGGCGCCAGTGCGCGTGCCGTGACGATGTCCGCGATGACGCCCTCCACTGCTTCGAGACGCGACGGGAGCAGCTTAACAGAAACCCCGGTAACGCGGGCGGCTTCTTGCAGGAAAACAAGCTTCTTCCGGTCGCTGTCGATCAGCGTCCAGTCGCCCACGCCCATGATCGCCAGCACCATGCCGGGAAAGCCCGCGCCGGTGCCGATGTCGGCGCAGCGCGGCGCCGGATTCGCCGCGAGAATCAGCGGCGCGAGCTGGGCCGAATCGAGGAAATGACGCCGCCAGAGGTCGGGCAGCGTGGCGGACGACACCAGATTGATCGTGCGCTGCCACTTCGCGAGCAGCGCCGCATAGACTTCCAGTCTATCCAATGTTTCACGTGAAACATCCGTGGCGAGCCGGAACGCGGCGGAATCGAAGCCGCCGTTCACGCCCGCTGCTTCTGCCGCTCGCCGGACCGGCGCACATGGCCGAGCAGCGCGGTGAGCGCCGCCGGCGTCACGCCGGAGATCCGCGCCGCGGCGCCCAGCGTCGCGGGACGGGTACGGGTCAGCTTGTCGCGGACCTCGTTGGACAGGCCGCCGATGGCCGCGTAATCGAGATCGGCAGGCAGCACCAGCGACTCGTCCTTGCGGAACGCCACCACGTCCGCGTCCTGCCTGTCCATGTAGCCCGCGTAGCGTCCATCGATTTCGAGCTGCTCGCGGACGGCAGGGGAAAACCGCTGCAACTCCGGCCAGATAGCCGCAAGGCGACCGAACGTGACCTCCGGATAGGCAAGCAGTTCATGCACCGGCCGCCGTTTGCCGTCATGGTTGATGACGATGCCATGCATCGCGGCCTCGTTCGGCGTCAGCGCCAGGGTGCGGGCAAGCGTCCGCGCCTCGGCCAGCTCCGCCGTCTTTGCCGCGAATGCGTCGGCACGCGCCGTTCCGACACAGCCCAGATCGATGCCGCGCCGGGTCAGCCGCTGGTCCGCGTTATCCGCCCGCAGGCGCAGCCGGTACTCGGCGCGCGATGTGAACATGCGGTACGGCTCCTGGGTGCCGCGCGTCACCAGGTCGTCGATCATCACGCCGATATAGGCCTCGGCCCGGTCGAGCACGACGGCCTCCCCGCCACCGGCGGACAGCGCGGCGTTCAGCCCGGCCATCAGACCCTGCGCCGCGGCCTCCTCGTAACCGGTGGTGCCGTTGATCTGGCCGGCGAAGTAAAGCCCTGAAACCTTTCTTGTTTCCAGGGTCGGCCGCAGCTCGCGCGGGTCGACGAAATCATACTCGATCGCGTAGCCCGGCTGCAGCATCACCGCATGCTCCAGGCCCAGGATGGTCTGCAGCATCTCGGCCTGGACCTCGCGGGGCAGCGACGTGGAGATGCCGTTGGGATAGACCGTGTCGTCGTCGAGGCCTTCCGGCTCCAGGAAAATCTGGTGCCGGTCGCGCTCGCCGAAGCGCACCACCTTGTCCTCGATCGACGGGCAGTAACGTGGCCCGCTCGACTCGATCTGCCCGGAATACATCGGCGCGCGGTGCAGGTTGACGCGGATGATCGCGTGGGTCGCCGCGTTGGTGTGGGTGATGTGGCAGTTCACCTGCGGCGTGGTGATGCGTTCCGTCAGGAACGAGAACGGCACGGGAGGATCGTCGCCGGGCTGCGCTTCCAGGCTCGCCCAGTCGATCGTGCGGCCATCGAGCCGCGCCGGCGTGCCGGTCTTCAGCCGTCCCACCTCGAAACCCTGCCGGCGCAGCGTCCTCGACAGCCCCAGCGACGGCGCCTCGCCGATGCGGCCGCCGGCGGTCTGCTGCTCGCCCATGTGGATGATGCCGCTGAGAAACGTCCCGGTGGTTAGGATCACCCGGCCAGCCCGGATTTCTGTGCCGTCGCCGGTGACGATCCCCGCCACGCGCGCGGTCACGTCGCCGTTCGCCGTAACCTCTTCCAGGATCAGGTCTTCCACCGCGCCCGCCAACACCGTTAGGTTGGGCGTGTCGAGCAGCAGCGCCTGCATGGCGTTGCGGTAGAGCTTGCGGTCCGCCTGGGCGCGCGGGCCGCGCACGGCAGGGCCCTTGCCGCGATTGAGCAGCCGGAACTGGATGCCGGCGGCGTCCGCCACCCGGCCCATGACGCCGTCGAGCGCATCGATCTCGCGCACCAGGTGGCCTTTGCCCAGCCCGCCGATCGCCGGGTTGCACGACATCTGGCCGATGGTCTCGATCTTGTGGGTAAGGAGCAGCGTACACGCGCCGACGCGGGCCGAGGCGGCGGCCGCCTCGCACCCCGCATGACCACCGCCGATGACGATAACGTCGTACATGCCTGCTCCGGTTTGCGCGCAATCTATGCGCGAGGCGGCTTCAGGGCAAGGACAGGGATGTTTCACGTGAAACATCCCTTTAACTGCACCAGGAAGCCGATGCCGATCTCCCCATTTACCGTGTCCCCGAGCCAGTCGAAGGGCCCTGCACGAGCGCTGATGCAAGGCCCTTCGACTGGCTCAGGGACACGGATGAGTATAAGTCCTGCTCATGCGAGAAGGAGTCACTTGCCGATGCAGAACTCGCCGAACACCACGTCGAGGATATCTTCAACGTCGACGCGGCCGGTGATGCGGCCAAGCGCACGGGCGGCGAGGCGGACGTCCTCGGCGACGAGCTCGGGTTCCAGGTCAACAGCCACACCGGCGCGCGCACGATCCAGATGGCCAACCGCGTCCTCCAGCGCCCGGCGATGGCGCGACCGCGTCAGGCTGGGTGCATCGCGCAGACCCATCATGGCGACGACCCTTTGCTCGAGCGCCGCCAGCAGCGCGTCGATGCCTTCGCCGGTCCGGACCGAGATCAGGAACGCGCCAGGCATTGGAGAGGGGCGCGCGATGTCAACCTTGTTGATGACGACCAGGTCATCCGGCTGGACGGCGCCAATGCCTTCGCCCGCCTCGTGGATCTGCAGCCGCAAATCCGCCGTCTCGGCGCGGGCGCGCGCCCGGCGCACGCCCTCGTGCTCGATGACGTCATCCGACTCCCGCAAGCCCGCCGTATCGACCAGCGTCACCGGATAGCCGCCCAGGTCGAGGCGGACCTCGATGGTGTCCCGCGTGGTGCCGGCGATCTCCGAGACGATGGCCACGTTTCGCCGGGCCAACACATTGATAAGGCTTGACTTTCCAACGTTCGGCGCGCCGGTGATCACAATCTGGAAGCCGTCCCGGAGCGCCTCGCCGCGGCGGTCGTCGGCCAGATGCGCGCGGATGTCCGCGGCCAGCCGCTCGAGATCGGGGAGCACCCGAGCCGCCAGCCCGCCCGGCAAATCCTCGTCGGGGAAATCCAGGTCGGCTTCGAGGAACGCCAGCGCCCGGATCAGGTCACCGCGCCAGCCCTCATAGACCGCACCCAGCGCGCCGTCCATCTGCCGCAGGGCCTGGACGCGCTGGGCCTCGGTCTCGGCGTTGACCAGGTCGGCGATGCCCTCGGCCTCGGTCAGGTCCAGCTTGCCGTGCTCGAACGCCCGGCGGCTGAATTCGCCCGGCTCGGCCGGCACCAATCCGAGCCCGTCGAGCGCCGCGACCATGGCCGCGATCACCGCCGGGCCGCCATGCAGGTGCAGTTCGGCCACGTCCTCGCCGGTGAAGCTGGCCGGCGCCGGAAACCAGAGGGCAAGGCCCCGGTCGATGACGACACCGGTCTCCGGATCGGCGAACGAGCGCAGCGCGGCCTGCCGCGCGGGCGGAACGTCCTTGCCGGTGAGGGTGGCGAGCGCGGTGCCGGCGTCTTCGCCCGACAGGCGTACCACCGCGACGCCGGCCCGGCCCTTCGCCGACGCCAGCGCGTAGATGGTGGTCATTTCCCGGCGGTTTTCGAGAGGCTGGTCTGGCCCGGCTGCAGCATCAGCCGCTCGACCCGCTCACCGCCGAGCAGGTGCCGTTCCAGGATTTCGTCCAGGTCGGCCTCGGTGTCGTAGTGGTACCAGACGCCTTCGGGATAGATCACCATGGTCGGCCCCAGCTCGCACCTGTCCAGGCAACCGCTGGCGTTGATCCGCACGCCCTTGATCCTGAGCTCCTTGGCGCGCTTCTTCATGTAGTCGCGCAGGGGCTCGGAACCCTTTGCCTTGCACGAGCTGCGTGGATGCCCTTCGGGCCGTTCATTGGTGCAGCAGAATACGTGCCCGGCGAAGTAGAGCGGTGGGTCCTTCGGCATAACCTACTTGGATTCCTTATCTTTTTCCGTCTTCCTGCCGGCGCCGCCGGTCGCCATGCGCCAGAACAGGCCCTGCATCTCCTCCAGCCCGGGAATGCCGGTAGGGAAGAACGCCTTCATCATCGCCTCCGGTCCCAGCGTGTCGATGGTCTTTTGCACCTGGTCCTGCATCTTGTCCATCATGGCGTCCTGGAACGGCTTGACGTCCGGCAGGCCGAGGAAGGTTCTGGCTTCCTCGGGGGTGCAGTCTATGTCTATCGTCACCTTCATCGGCGTAACCTCTCGCGGCTGACAGGGGCGGGTGGTCCAGACCGAAACCGTACACCAATCGGTCCCGGAAACCCAATGACCCGCAATCTGCTCGATCTGGAAACCAGTCCCTACCTGCTGCAGCACAAGGACAATCCGGTGCATTGGCGGCCGTGGGGTCCGGCGGCGCTGGCCGAGGCGAAGACGGAAGGCAAGCCGATCCTGCTGTCGATCGGCTACGCGGCCTGCCACTGGTGCCACGTGATGGCCCATGAAAGCTTCGAGAACCCGGAGATCGCCGGGGTGATGAACGAGCTGTTCGTCAGCATCAAGGTGGACCGGGAGGAACGCCCCGACATTGACGCCATCTACATGTCGGCGCTACACCTGCTGGGCGCGCAGGGCGGCTGGCCGCTGACCATGTTCCTGACGCCGGACGGCGAGCCGTTCTGGGGCGGCACCTATTTCCCGCCGGAATCACGCTGGGGACAGCCGGGATTCGTCGACATCATGAAGCGCATCGACCATGTGTGGCGTGAGGAGCGCGAGACCGTCGACCAGAACCGGGTGGCGCTGGTCCAACGCCTCGGCGTGATGTCGGCGGGCGCCGGCGACGGCGGCACCTTGCGGCCGGATTCGGTCGAACAACTCGCCGCCAAGCTGATCAACAGCGTCGATTTCTCCCGCGGCGGCCTGTCCGGGACGCCGAAATTCCCCAATCCGCCGATCTTCCGGCTGTTCTGGCTGGCCTATCGCAAGACCGGCGAGCCCAGCTACAAGCGCGCCGTCGACCTGCTGCTCGACCGGATGTCGGAGGGCGGCATCTACGACCATATCGGCGGCGGCTATGCCCGCTATTCGGTCGACGACCGCTGGCTGGTGCCGCATTTCGAGAAGATGCTCTACGACAACGCCCAGATCATCGAGTTGCTGGCCCAGGCGTGGCTCGACGACCGCAACCCGCTGTTCGAGCAGCGGCTGCGCGAGACCATCGGCTGGGTGGCGCGCGAGATGATCGCCGAAAACGGCGGCTTCGCCGCAAGCCAGGACGCCGACAGCGAGGGCGAGGAGGGCAAGTTCTACGTCTGGTCGGCCGCCGAGCTGCAGGAATTCCTCGGCACCAACGCCGACCTGTTCGCGCAGATCTACGATGTCACGCCGCGCGGCAATTTCGAGGGCCACAACATTCTCAATCGGCTGCACCTGCGCCAGAAGCCGGATGAGGACACCGAAAGACTGATGACCAAGATCCGCGGCCTGCTGTTTACGGTGCGCCATGCCCGCGTCCATCCCGGCTGGGACGACAAGGTGCTGGCCGACTGGAACGGGCTGATGATCGCGGCGCTCGCAGGCGCGGCGACGGCGTTCGCCGAGCCGGCCTGGCTGACGCTGGCGGAGACCGCGTTCGCCGCCGTCATTCGCGACCAGACCCGCACCGATTCGGTGGGAAACAGCCGTTTGCTGCACTCCTGGCGCGCAGCAAAAGCGCAGCATGAAGGCATGCTCGACGACTATGCCAACTTGGCCCGCGCCGCACTCGCGCTGCACGAGGCGACCGGGAAGGCCGCCTATCTGCACCATGCCGAAGCCTGGGCCCGCACGCTCGACGCGCGGTTCCGGGACGACGAGGGTGGCGGCTATTTCTTCACCGCCGACGACGCCGAGGCGCTGATCGTGCGCTCAAGGCACGCCACCGACAATGCCGTGCCCGCCGGCAACGGCGTCATGGTCGAGGTGCTGGCCAAGCTGGCGCTGCTGACCGGCGACGACGCCCGGCGCGAACGGGCCGGGCAGCTCGTCTCGGCCTTCGCCTCGGCGGTCGCCAGCCAGGCGCCTGCCCACGCTACACTGTTATGCGGCTTCGACCTGCTGCTGGGCGCCGACCAGATCGTCATCGTCGGCGATCGCGATAAGCCGGATACACAGGCCATGCTGCAGACCGTCTTCGACGTCTCGCTTCCCAACCGGGTGCTGCAGGTCGTCGCCGAGGGTGCGGCGCTGCCGGCGGGTCATCCGGCCAGCGGCAAGACCCAGGTCGACGGCAAGGCGACCGCCTATATCTGTCACGGCCAGACCTGCTCGCTGCCCATCGCCGGCGCCGCGACGCTGCGCGATATACTGAACAGGACCGCGTCATGACCCAGCTCGCCATGCACAGCCCGGTGGGCGACCTGACCATCAGCGAGAACGAGGGCGCCATCGTCTCGGTCGACTGGGGCTGGGGCGCGGTCCAGGCCGAAACGCCGCTGCTGCTCGAGGCCAAGCGCCAGCTCGAGCGTTATTTCGACGGCGACCTGGAGCAGTTCGACCTGCCGCTCAGGCCATACGGGACCGCGTTCAGGCAACAGGTCTGGGCCGCTATGCTCCGGATTCCGTATGGCAGCACACAGACTTATGGGAAGATCGCCGCCGCGGTGGGCTCGCCGGCGCGGGCGGTCGGCGGGGCATGCGGCGCCAATCCCATCCCGATCATCATCCCCTGCCACCGTGTCCTCGCCGCCAGTGGCGGCCTCGGCGGTTACTCCGGCGACGGCGGCACCGAGACCAAGGTGTTCCTGCTCCGGCTGGAAGGCGCGTTGCTCTAGCGTCCAACGGCCTTGAGGCCCATTCCTCCTCCGACTAGAGTTCCTGCACCACCGGGCATGAGGAGAGCGTTGATGGGCGAGATCAATATCCAGGCGAAGGACGGCGGCGGCACCTTCATGGGTTACCTGGCCAGGCCGGCGGGCGGCAGGGGGCCGGGCATCGTCGTCATCCAGGAGATCTTCGGAGTCAACGGCTTCGTTCGCGAGACCGCCGACTGGCTGGCCTCCCAGGGCTACGTCGCGCTGGCCCCCGACCTGTTCTGGCGGCAGGAGCCGGGCATCCAGCTCACCGACAAGACCGAGGCCGACTGGGCCAAGGCGTTCGAGCTGTTCAACGGCTTCAACATCGACAAGGGCATCGAGGACATCGGCGCCACCATCGACGCGCTGCGCAACATGGACGGCTGCACCGGCAAGGTCGGCGCGGTCGGCTACTGCCTGGGCGGCCTGCTGGCCTACCTGACCGCGGCGCGCACCAGCATCGACGCGGCGGTGGGCTATTACGGCGTGTCGATCAACGACCGGCTCACCGAGGCCTCGGGCATCAGGAAGCCGCTGCTGCTGCACGTGGCGTCCGAGGACGGCTTCGTGCCGAAGGAGGCCCAGGCCGCCATGCATGCCGGTCTCGACGCCAATCCCAAGGTGACGCTGCACGACTATCCGGGCCGCGACCACGCCTTCGCCCGAACCGGCGGCGAGCACTACGACAAACAGGACGCCGACCTGGCCAACAGGCGGACGCTGGACTTCTTCGCCGCCAACCTCCGCTAGCCGGGTGCTCGAGGCCGTCGTTCGCATGGAAATCAACCAGACCCGCCGTCTCGACGACATCGTTCGGTTGCATCGCGACGCGGAAGGCCGCAAACATACCGGGTCAACGTCATCCTGCCCTGACCAGCCGGCCTGACGACCGTTCCTTACCTTTCCAGGCCCGCAGGCCAATGAACCGCAAGACCGTGCCCAGCGTGTCCCCGTACCGGAACTTTACCCGCGCCGAGTGGTCGCGGCTGCGCGAGGACACGCCGCTCACCCTGTCGCCCGAGGAACTCGACCGGCTGAAAGGCCTGAACGAGCCGATCTCCATGGACGAGGTGATCGAGATCTACCTGCCGATGTCGCGCCTGATCAACCTGCACTACGCCGCCTCGCAGCAGCTGTTCCGCGCCACCAAGGAGTTCCTTGGCCTGGAGAAGCGCAAGGTGCCCTACATCATCGGCATGGCGGGCAGCGTCTCCGTGGGCAAGAGCACCACCGCCCGCATCCTGCGCACCCTGCTCAGCCGCTGGGCCGACCATCCCAAGGTGGACCTGGTGCCGACCGATGGCTTCCTGCTGCCCAACGCCGAGATGGAGCGGCGCGGCATCATGAACCGCAAGGGTTTCCCGGAGAGCTACGACCTGCACGCCATGCTGGCGTTCATGGCCGACGTCAAGGCCGGCGAGCGGGATGTCTCCGCGCCCACCTATTCGCATCTGGTCTACGACGTACAGCCCGACAGGCAGCTGGTGGTCGACCGGCCGGACATCCTGATCGTCGAGGGCCTCAACGTGCTGCAGACCAGCCCGGCCGGCGCCGAGCCGATGCCCTACGTCTCGGATTTCTTCGATTTTTCGATCTATATCGACGCCAGCGAGGACGATCTGCACCAGTGGTACGTGGAGCGCTTCCTGCGCCTGCGCGAAACCGCGTTCCGCGACCCGCAGTCCTATTTCCACCGCTACGCCATGCTCACCGAGGGCCAGGCCCGGGAAACCGCCAGCTCGATCTGGGAGACCATCAACCTGGTCAACCTGCGCCGGAACATCCAGCCGACCCGCCAGCGCGCCGACTTGATCCTGCGCAAGGGCAGCGACCACACGATGGAATCGGTGGCGCTCAGGGGCGCGTAAGACCCTGAAAACTAAAACTTAGTCGTCATCCCAGGCACGCGGGAATGATGATTGTGATTACGTATTCATCGACTCGAAGAAGTCGGCGTTGTTCTTGCTGTCCTTGACCTTGCTGAGCAGGAACTCGATGGCGTCGACCGTGCCCATCGGGTTCAGGATGCGGCGCAGCACCCACATCTTCGACAGCGTCCCCTTGTCGACCAGCAGCTCTTCCTTGCGGGTGCCGGACTTCAGGATGTCGATGGCCGGGAACACGCGCTTGTCGGAGACCTTGCGGTCCAGGATGATTTCCGAGTTACCGGTGCCCTTGAACTCTTCGAAGATCACCTCGTCCATGCGGCTGCCGGTATCGATCAGCGCGGTGGCGATGATGGTCAGCGAGCCGCCTTCTTCGATATTGCGAGCCGCACCGAAGAACCGCTTCGGACGTTGCAACGCGTTGGAATCGACACCGCCGGTCAGCACTTTGCCGGACGACGGCACAACAGTATTATAGGCGCGGCCGAGACGCGTGATTGAATCGAGCAGAATGACGACATCGCGTTTGTGCTCAACTAGGCGCTTGGCTTTCTCGATGACCATTTCCGACACCTGCACGTGTCGTGACGGCGGCTCATCGAACGTTGATGAGATCACCTCACCTTTGACCGAGCGCTGCATGTCGGTGACTTCTTCGGGCCGTTCGTCGATCAGCAGTACGATCAAATAGCACTCGGGGTGATTTGTCGTAATCGAGTGGGCGATGTTTTGCAGCAGCACGGTTTTGCCGGTGCGCGGTTGCGCAACAATCAGCCCGCGCTGGCCTTTACCGATCGGTGCCACGATATCGATGACCCGCGGCGACAGATCCTTGATGGTCGGATCTTCGATTTCGAGTTTGAGCCACTGCGTCGGGTAGAGCGGCGTCAGGTTATCAAAATGGCTCTTGTGCTTGGTCTTTTCA
>JBKJNE010000525.1:0-10102 GCA_046596015.1 Alphaproteobacteria bacterium | reverse complement strand
GTGCGCGACATGTCGCCCCAGCTCGCCGCCCTCGACGGCGATCTGCGCGAGCTGCTCGAGTCCTGGTTCGACCTGGGCTTCCTCGACCTGCGGCAGATCACCTGGCAGTCGCCCGCGGCGCTGCTGGAGAAGCTGATCGCCTATGAGGCGGTGCACGAGATCAAGTCGTGGGAGGACCTGCGCGACCGGCTGGAATCCGACCGGCGCTGCTTCGCCCTGTTCCATCCGCGCATGCCCGACGAGCCGCTGGCCTTCGTCGAGGTGGCGCTGGTCAAGGGTCTGGCGGGCGACGTGCAGGTGCTGCTCGACCGCGACGCGCCGACCGGCGACCCGAAGATCGCCGACACCGCCATCTTCTATTCGATCTCCAACACCCAGCGCGGCCTGCAGGGCGTCAGCTTCGGCGAGCACCTGATCAAGAAGGCGGCCGAGGCGCTGGCCCACGACGTCCCCGGCCTGAAGCAGTTCGCCACGCTGTCGCCGGTGCCGGGCTTCCGCCGCTGGCTGGACAAGGCCGCCGCCGATCACGACGACGTGATCTTCCAGCCGGGCGACGCCGGGCGCTACCAGTCGCTGCAGTCGCTGGCCCAGGCCGACGTGGCCGAAACCGCCGGAACCCGTGACTTCATCCACCGCATGGCCGGCTGGTACTTCGCCCAGCGCAACCGGCACAACCAGCCGATCGATCCGGTCGCCCGCTTCCACCTGCGCAACGGCGCCCGGCTGGAGCGCTTCAACTGGCCCGCCGTCCGCTCGGCCAACGGTTGGGCGCAATCCTACGGATTGATGGTCAATTATCTCTATAACCTCAACCGCTGGAAACCAATCATGAGAGCTATGTGCGGGACGGAACTGTGGTAGTCTCACGCCCGTTGAGGGAGCTGACACAGCGAACACACGCCCTTGAATCATAGATTTTGGGTGTCTTGGCCCTGCCATGCACAACAAAATGATTCATCAGAGGGGAATTGTGTGCACTTGTTGTTTGTAAGATTCCATCGGATGTGCAAGAGTTGCTCGTCCTGTAGCCGTCTCTGGGAAGAGGAGTAAAATCGAATGAAAGGGATGTGGAAAATCGTTTTGCCGGTAGCCGTAATTGGCCTGGCGCTTTCCGCTTGCGAACAAAAGACCGAGATCGAAGCCCCGGCTGAAGCGCCGGCGGTAGAAGCCCCGGCTGAGCCGGTGCCGGAAGCCGCGCCGGTTGATCCGGCGATGGAAGCCCCGGCCGACGCTCCGGCCGATGGCATGGCTCCTGCCGAAACCAAGGAAGGCGCGCCGACTCCGTAAGGACGGCATCTTCTTGAGTTCAGGAAAGGGCTTCCGGATCTTCCGGGAGCCCTTTTCGTTTTTGCGTCATGCCGCCACGTACCGCCGCCGCGCGACGCCGGAATCGGCATAGGGTCCAGTCGCGCCGCCCGCTATAGTGCCGCGCCATGGCGATGCTGCGTTATTTCCGGACCCACCCGTTCTCGACGATGGCGCTGTGCAACATCGTCGGCGACCTTTGCTATGTGGGCTTCGCGTTCGATTCAGCGCAGGCGGTGAGCCTGCCCAAGCTGGCCGGTGCGCTGTTCACCATCGTCGCCCACACCATCCTGCTCGCCTATGGCGACGACCAGGCCCGTCACATCGCCGGGGAGAAGGGTCTCCTGTCCAGCATCGTCCTGCGGCTGCGCGCAAGTGCCCAGCGCGTGCTGATCGGCATGCCCGACGGCTTGCGGAAATGGGCGCGGGTCAAGCCCATCGGCGTCAGCTTCGCCATGCTGGCGCTGAACGGCGTCGGCCTGCTGGCCGACGCGGTGGGCCACGGCGATCCGGCCACCGGGGCGAGCCTGGCGCAGGTGGCGCTGGGCAGCTTCATCGTGCTTGGCTGCGCGTGCTTCGCGGCGGCCGATTTCGTGCGCGGCCAGCGGGCCGCCGACGCCCTGACCACCGCCGCGCCGGTGATCCTGACGCTGGCCACAATCGCGAGCTGGGCGCTCGCCGCCGCCACGCTCAACCCGTTCGTGATCACGTCCATCATTGTATTCGGCATCTCGAATCTGGCGGGCTACTTCACCCGGATCGAGAAGCCGCTGCCGGCGGGCGAGATATGAAGGGCCTCTATCCCGAGATCGAGCCTTACGAGAGCGGCCTGCTCGACGGGGGCGACGGGCAGCTGGTCTACTGGGAATCCTGCGGCAATCCGGCGGGCAGACCGGCGGTGCTGGTGCATGGCGGCCCCGGTTCGGGCTGCACGCCCGGCATGCGCCGGCTGTTCGACCCGCAAGCTTACCGGGTCATCCTGTTCGACCAGCGCGGCAGCGGCCGAAGCACGCCCCATGCCAGCGCGCCGGGCGCGGACCTGTCGACCAACACCACCGCGCACCTGCTGGCCGACATGGAACGGCTGCGGCGGCATCTGGGCGTCGACCGCTGGCTGGTCTGGGGTGGATCATGGGGCGCGACGCTGGCGCTCGCCTATGCGCAGGCCCATCCGGCGCGGGTCACCGGGCTGATCCTTTGCGGCGTGACCACCACCACGCCCCGCGAGATCGACTGGATCACCCGCGGCGTCGGCATGTTCTTTCCCGATGCGTGGACCCATTTCGGCGACGGCATTCCCGAGGCCGTCCGGACCGGCAATCCGGTCGAGGACTATCACCTTCTGCTGATGCACCCCGATCCGGCCGTCCACGCCAAGGCCGCGCGGGACTGGTGCGACTGGGAACAGGCGATCGTCGCCGTCCACCCGGACCACACGCCACATCCGCGCTTTGAGGATCCCGCGTTCCGCCTGGGCTTCGCGCGGCTGGTGACGCACTACTGGCGCCACGCCGCTTGGCTGGAGGACGGCGTATTGCTGCGGGACGCGGGCCGGCTGGCCGGCATCCCCGGCATTCTGATCCACGGCCTGCTCGACCTGACCGGCCCGCTGATCACCGCCCGCCGCCTCGCCGACGCCTGGCCCGGCAGCGAACTCGTCGTGGTCGGCGGCGCCGGCCACGACGCCCGCGACCCGGGCATGAACGAGGCCGTCATCGCGGCGACAGACCGGTTCAGGGACTGAGTCACCGCACGGCGCGGCGGCTTTTGTGGTATGCTGCACGTTGCCGAGCGCCACTACCATGAACACACGCACGGGCACCTTGCCCACGAACACGCGCACATTCGTGACGAGCATCACCAGCGAGCCCATGACCCGGGAGCCCCGGCTTACGAACCGCACAGCCCCTGGCACGAGCATCGCCCGATGGTTCACAAGCATCCTCACTATCCGGAGCTGCACCACCGCCATCGCCACATTTGAGTAGCGCCGACCAAGAAAGTGCGTCCATGGATTTGAAAAAGCATGCGCAAGCGTCGGCCGTCCAGCACGATGGCGGTGAGGCAGGGCGTCTAAACCGGGGATGTTTCTGCATCACGCTCGATCGTCATGCGCTCGCACAAGCATTGAGTGAAGAGATCGGGTCCAAGGAGTTTGTGCAGGGGCTGGGCGCATCTCACCCGTCTCTGTTCTCCAACGTCCCCGTCTTCATCCAGGCCGAGACCCTTGGCGAGATGGCTCGGGTTGTCGATGCAGTGGAGACCGCGGCGCGTCTGCCAGGTTTCCGCGAGGCGGCGTTGTCATGGGCGCCGCCCATTGCCAGGTTAGACTTCGGGCCTATCGGAGCCCTGATGAGCCATGACTTTCACATCACCGACAGCGGACCACGGCTCATTGAAGTCAACACCAACGCTGGCGGGGCATTCCTCAATGCTGCCCTGGCACGAGCCCAACGCGCTTGCTGCACTGAAACTCACGTGCCTTTCGAAACCTCGGCTTCGCAGGGCTTCGGATCGAGGATCGTCGATATGTTCGTCGATGAGTGGCGGCGTCAACGAGGATCCGGGCGCCCTGCAACGATCGCGATCGTGGATGATGCCCCTGAGGGTCAGTACCTCTTTCCAGAATTTGAACTCGCCAAGGCTCTGTTCGAGGAACACGGGTTCGAGGCAGTCATTGCCGACGCGAAGGAGCTTGTACTCGGCGGAGGAACGCTGCTGTTTCGCGCCCGCCCCGTCGATCTTGTGTACAACCGGCTGGTCGACTTCGCGCTCGAGGAGCCGCGACACGCGGCGCTGCAAGCCGCCTATGTTGGTGGCTACGCCGTTGTGACGCCCAACCCACGCGCGCATGCCCTGTTCGCTGACAAGCGGAACCTGACGCTGTTGTCGGATGCCGACACTTTGAAACGTTGGGGGTTGGCTACGAACCATCTCGATGTTCTCCGCGCATCCGCGCCGACTACGGTCCTCGTCTCGGCTGTTAATGCCGATGCGCTTTGGCGGAATCGCCGCAATCTATTCTTCAAGCCGGCGCGCGGCCACGGGAGCAAGGCGGCCTATCGCGGTGACAAGCTCACCCGCAAGGTCTGGGGTGAGATCAATCGCGGCGATTATGTCGCGCAGTCCTTCGTCGCCCCAAGCACGCGCAGCGTTCGGCTTGATGATACGCCTGTAGACCTGAAGGTTGACGTCCGCCTGTACACGTTCGCTGGCACTCCCCTGCTGGCTGCGGCTCGTCTCTACCAAGGCCAGACGACCAATATGCGCACGCCCGGCGGCGGCTTCGCCCCAGTCCTTGAGGTTCGCGCGACGGTCCAGGACTCGTAAAGTCGACAGGATCTCGCCTTGATGGCTGTGCGGCCGTTTGAGGGTTCGCACAAACACCGAGGGCGAAGCTCGCCCCCGTTCCCAGCTATTCTAACCCAAACCCGCCCTACTCAATGGGCGTCGCACGCAGACGAAGAGCGTTCGCGATCACGCTTACCGAACTCAACGCCATGGCCGCGGCGGCAACGATGGGCGACAGCAGTACCCCGAACGCCGGATAGAGCACGCCCGCCGCAACGGGTATCCCCGCGACGTTGTAGATGAACGCGAAGAACAGGTTCTGCCGGATGTTGCGCATGACGGCTGTCGACAGGCGGCGTGCCCGCAATATCCCCGTCAGGTCGCCCTTGAGGAGCGTGACGCCGGCACTTTCCATGGCGACATCCGTCCCGGTTCCCATGGCGATGCCGACGTCGGCCGCCGCAAGGGCCGGGGCGTCATTGACCCCGTCGCCCGCCATGGCGACGATGTGACCCTCGGTGCGCAGGCGCGTGACGATCTTGCCCTTGTCCTCGGGCAGCACCTCCGCCTCGAACGCCGTAATGCCGAGCTTGCGGGCGACCGCTTCCGCCGTCTTGCGGTTGTCGCCGGTCAGCATCACGACGTGAACGCCGGAGGCTTGCAATGCCTTCAGCGTCTCCTGCGTCGACGCCTTGATCGGATCGGCGATGCCAAGGGCCAGGGCGGCGCGCCCGTCGATGCCGACGAAAATCACCGTCGCGCCCTCGCTCCGAAGCAGATCGGCCGGCGCATCTAGGGCCTCCGTGCCGGCGCCGTATTCGCCGAGGAAGCGGCTGCTGCCGACGAGGATCATTTTCCCGTCGACCTCACCCTTCACGCCCTTGCCGGTGACCGACTCGAACCCCACCGGCTCGACCAGGGTCAGCCCGCGTTCCAGCGCCGCCCGCACCACGGCTTCCGCCAGCGGATGCGCGCTGGCGCGGTCCACGCTGGCTGCCAGTCGAAGCGCCTCGTTCTCGTCCATGTCCGCAGCGGCATGCAGGGCGATAACACGAGGTTTGCCCTCGGTCAGCGTGCCGGTCTTGTCGATCACCAGCGTGTCGATCTTCTCGAAGCGCTCCAGCGCCTCCGCGTTCTTGATCAGCACACCGGATTGGGCGCCCCGACCAACGCCGACCATGATTGACATGGGAGTGGCGAGGCCAAGGGCGCAGGGGCAGGCAATGATCAGCACCGACACGGCGGCAATGAGCCCATAGGTCAGCGCAGGCGCCGGCCCGTAAATCGCCCAGACCACGAATGCCGCGACCGCGGCGACGATGACGGTGGGCACGAACCATGCGGCGACCGCATCGGCGAGGCGCTGGATGGGTGCACGGCTGCGCTGCGCATCGGCGACCATCTGAACGATCTGGGCGAGCAACGTGTCGCGGCCTACGCGGTCGGCGACCATCACCAGCCCGCCGGTCTGATTGATAGTGCCGCCGATGACCTTGGCCCCCGGCTCCTTGGAGACGGGCAGCGACTCACCCGTCACCAGGGATTCATCCACCGCGCTCGCGCCTTCGGTGACCGTACCGTCGACCGGCACCTTGTCACCCGGCCGCACGCGCAGATGATCACCGGCGGCGACTTGTTCGAGGGGAACTTCCTCGTCAGTTCCATCCGCGCGTATCCGACGGGCCTTCTTGGGTGACAGATCGAGCAACGCACGAATGGCGCCGCCCGTGTTTTCCCGGGCGCGAAGCTCCAGCACCTGGCCCAACAGCACAAGAACGGTAATTACGGCGGCCGCTTCGAAGTAGACGGCGACGGCGCCGTCCGGTGAACGGAACGCGGGCGGGAAGACACCTGGCAACGCCGTCGCAACCACGCTGTATAGCCAAGCAACGCCGGTGCCCATCGCGATCAGCGTGAACATGTTGAGGTTCATCGTGCGAAGCGACAAGGCCGCCCGGTGAAAGAACGGCCAGCCGCACCACAAGACCACGGGCGTGGCCAGGGCGAACTGCAGCCAGTTGCCCGTGGCTTGCCCAAGCCATTGGTGCAGGCCTGTCAGGTGGCCGCCCATTTCGAGGGCGATAACCGGAAGGCTCAACACCAGCCCGATCCAGAAGCGCCGGGACATGTCGGCCAATTCGGGATTGGGGCCGGAGTCCGCCGTCGGCATCATCGGCTCGAGCGCCATGCCGCAGATCGGGCACGAACCAGGCCCGTCGCGTACGATCTCCGGGTGCATCGGGCAAGTCCACTTCACCCCCGCCGGAACCGAACCCGCATCTACCGCCGGTTTGTCGCTGTGATGGGGGTGGGGATGTCCTTGCTGATGCCCGGCGCTTCCATGGGCATGCTGCTGCACGTCCTTCGACCCGTGACAGCACGCGTGACCTTCATGTTCGCTCATGGCGATCTCCTTGCGTTGGTCGCATCGATAGCATACCCTATGGGGGTATAATTAAACCCCCTGGGGGTATAAGGCAAGCATGAATCCTATGGCGAAGAAGTCATGCCTCAGTCGGCTCGGCCGCATTGAAGGCCAGGTGCGCGGCATCGCCCGTATGGTCGAGGAAGACCGCTACTGCATCGACGTCATCACCCAGCTCCAGGCCGTCAAGGCCGCCCTCAACCGGGTCGAGGATGAGATCCTGCGTGACCACGTCGCGCACTGCGTTGCCCACGCGATCGAAAACGGAAACGAGGCAGAGCGGCGTCAGAAGATCGACGAACTCATGGAAGCCGTTTCCCGCTCGCGTTAGCCCGTCTGGCTGCGCTGCATACGGTTGGATCACGATGCGCTGCGGGTACTTCCCATCCCGAACTTCGGGATGAAACAGGGCACGTCTTCGGCGTAGCGAACATAGGCATCACCGAAAGCCGCCCTGGAGTCGCGTTCCTCCGCGTGAGCGAGCCGCACATACATCCACACAAGCACCGGGAACATCGCCAGGGTCAGGATCGTCGGCCACTGCATCAGGAAACCGAACATCACCAGGATGAAGCCGACATATTGCGGATGCCGAATGCGGGCGTAAGGTCCAGTGACCGCCAACTCATTCCGGCGCTGCGCCTCGTAGAGCGCATGCCAACTGGTCGATATCAGGATGAACCCGCCACCGATGAACATGAAGCTCAGGATGTGGAACGGTCCAAAATGAGGGTTGGCTTTCCATCCGAACAACATTTCGAGCAGATGACCGGCGTCGTGCGACAGCCAGTTGACACCGGGATAGTGGCTCTGCAGCCAGCCCGACATGAAATAGATGGTCAGCGGGAACCCGTACATCTCGGCGAACAGGGCGACGACGAACGCGCTGAAGCCACCGAATGTGCGCCAGTCGCGTGGCGTCTTTGGCTTGAAGAAGCTGAAGGCGAAGAAGATGAACACCGCGGAATTGACGAACACCATGCCCCACAAGCCGTACGCCGGCGATGCATCGTTCATTGCTTGCCTCCATCCCTGTCGTGATGGTGGCCATGGCCACCATGCATGAAGACGTGCATGAGCGGGCACGCAAGCACGAACAGCCACGGCAGGGCCTGGATGACGTGCGCCCGATGTTCCGTTGTCAGCAGGTAGCCAATCATCCCAAGGAACGCTA
This sequence comes from Alphaproteobacteria bacterium, assembly GCA_046596015.1. Taxonomy (GTDB): domain Bacteria; phylum Pseudomonadota; class Alphaproteobacteria; order SMXS01; family SMXS01; genus RI-34. Next base: position 1,907 of record JBKJNE010000525.1, on the reverse strand, counting down.
GCAGCACAAAACTGGCGCGCGAACCCAAGAACCTACGTTGTTTGCGAGGTTCAGCACTCGGCTGGCTATCATCCACGGAAGCCTCCATTAACAACAAGTTTGGGCACCCTAAAAACAGGGCAAGTCCTGTGCGGGGTGCCGAGGCAAGGAGCGAGCGCGCGCACACAGGGGCCAATATCCGGATCAGACTTGGATCCCTAGCCCATCACCACTTACGAGCGCTGAAGAAATTGAACAGTGACCCGAAGACGAGGGCGATATACCAGCCGTAGGCTAAGCTTTCGGCCAGACCCACAAAAAAGCCCTTCCAACTCAGCAGTTCGAAACCCGGCAGGAAAATGGAGAGCGATGCGTGACTTATCGGCAGTCCGGGTAATAGTAGGTACCCTGCGATACAGAGCAGATAAGTGATTAGTCCAAACAGGCTAAGAGCCAGTCCAAATGCAAGGATTGGGATTTTTGCAGCAGATGTCTTGTTAACCTGGGCACCTACAGAATTATTCATAACCGCCCCCCAGCTATGCCAGCCCACGCGGCCAGCGGTTCACGAGACAGACCCACGCCATGTCGAACCTGTCGCCAAAACTATTAGAACAGTGAGCCGACGGAGTTCCGAACCACCACCCGTGCTCGCGTTGATTACATAACGCCCATCGGGCCGACCATCACCTTGTCGGCGATCTTCTTCTGGTCGTCGCTGAGGGCGGCATAAAGCGGCTCCAGTGCCTTCTTTACCGCTTTCATTGAATCAAGCCGGGCGGCGAGCATCTTCTGCTGGCCTTCAATCCGTTCCGGAAGGGTAGCGGCCGCACCCCGCCCCATCATTTCCTGGTGCATGCCTTTCATGGAGTTCGCGTTCGCTCGCAGGGCGTCGGCGAAGCGCTCCCAATCCTTCGACTGTGCCTCGGTGATCTTGAGTTCGCTCTTGAGAGAGGCGATGCGCTCTTCGGCATGCGACGCCATCATGCCGTTGGCGGCGTGCATCATGGTCATCATGCCCTGCATCATCGACATCATCTGGGTCATGTCGCCACCCATCATGCCGCCCTGGCCCATCATGCACATCTTCATGCCGCCCGGCTGAGTAGCAGCTTGCTCGGGTGATGGCGCAGGTGTGTTTCCCTTGGCCGCATCCGGGTGATGCGCACCATGATCAACGGCCTCTTGGCCCGGCTTGGCCGGTGTTTCGGCGAAAGCCGACCCCAGTCCAACGGGCAGTGCCAGCACGAGAGCCAGGGCCGCTAGTTTGTATCCGATGTGTGTCCGCATAGATCGCCTCCTCAAATTGATCAGGTGCACGTCCACTCTAGGCGCGCTCCCTGCCGTCTAAACAAGAAATATCACACATGTTTCTGATTAAACTCCCTTGATCAGGATCAAGGGAAACTTGCCAGTGCTTACCTGAACGAAATATTCGAGTTCTTGTTGCGTGGTTTGGGAGCTTTTTCTAGGAAACAATATGCTTAGAGAACACGCCGCCAGGCGAGGCGGCGACCATGCCCACGCGATCGAGTGGGCAACCTCCTGAGAATTCACGGCGACGCACGGTTTGAGCTGCCGCCGAACCACCCAGCACTTGTTGCCTCGGCCTTCGGACGCCAAGGCGATTCCGCCTTGGCTGAAAGCGCTCTAATCGATGCGCGGCGACACCGCCGGCGGATCGCTCGCCGGGAAGCTCTCGTCCAGCGCCTCGTCGAGCCGCTGGCTCAGCACGGCGGGCGGCTTCTCGGCCGGCGCCAGGATGGTGTCGATGTCGGCGCCGTCCTTGAGCGTCAGCGTCACCGGCGTGCGCTCGGCGATGTCCGCGAGACGGGCGCGCTGTTCGCCGTCGAGGTCGCCGAACAGATGCAGCCGCCGCTCGATCTTCGAGCGCTTGTCCTCCTTGCGGTGGGCGAGGTCGACGGTCA
>JBKJNE010000460.1:0-8373 GCA_046596015.1 Alphaproteobacteria bacterium | reverse complement strand
TTATAAAAAACAACTATGCCATTAGGAAAAATAACTATCGCGCCTTCACTCCCCGGCCGCAGCTATGACGACGCCTGCGGGGCGGCGCATGCCCTTGACCTCATCGGAGAGCGTTGGGCCATGCTGGTGATGCGCGAACTGATGCTGGGGCCGCTGCGCTTCAGCGATCTGCGGGCCGCGCTTCCGGGCATCTCGGCCAATGTGCTGACCCAGCGGCTGGAAGGACTGGAGGGCATCGGCGCCGTCGTGCGGCGCAAGCTGCCGCCGCCGGCCGCGGCGCGGGTCTACGAGCTGACGCCGTGGGGCTACGAGGCCGAGCCGATCATGCAGGCCCTGGGCCGCTGGGCGACCCGGTCGCCGCTGCACGATCCGACGCTGCCGCTGAGTCCGGTGTCGCTGATGCTGACGTTCCGCACCATGTTCGATCCCGCGCGGGCCGAGGGCTTCGAGGCTCGGATCGGCTTCCGCCTGGGCGGTGAGGACTACATGGTGCGGATCGCGAAGGGCCGCATCGAGGCGGCGCGCGCGCCCATAGAAAACGCCGACGTGGTGTTCACCGGCACCGCGCCCGCGGTGGCGGGCGCGGTCTATGGCGGCGTGCCGCTGGCCGCGCTGGAGGCCGACGGCGCGCTGGAGGTGGATGGCTACCGCACCATCGGCAACCGCTTCGTCACCCTGTTCCCGCTGCCGCCGAAGATCGACGCGGCGGGTTGAGCGTCAGAATAGCCGGGCGACTCCCTTCGGACTGCCGAGGTCCGGGGGTGCCTAGCGCCGCATCCGCGCCTGGAACCAGTGAAACATCCGGAATCCTCTCCCCGCTCCCCTGACGTTCGCCAGGGGTCCGGCTTCGATGGCGGGGTTGACGTCACCTGCCCTGAAATTGCGGATGATGCCCTTGAGTTCGGGCTCGTCGACGGCGTTGGCGGCATCGGTCAGCGAGAACCAGCGCCGCTCGCGCCGGTCTTGCTCCTTCCACTCGTCCAGCTCGTCGGTGACGGCGATGGGGAACACCTCCACGTCCACCATCAGCGACGCGCCGTCGTTGCGCCGCTTGCGGTAGCGGTAGCTGCCGATCGAGATGGGGCAGGCCGCGCCCAGCACGCCCCCCTCCTCCTCGGCCTCTTGCGCGGCCGAGGCGTGGGCGGACAGGCCCTTCACCAGATTGCCCTTGGGCAGCACCCACCGCCTGGTCTCCATGGAGGTGACCAGCAGGACGCTCACGGGCGCGTCGAGCGCGTCCGATGACGACTTGTAAGGCAACGCGGCGATCTGCTGAATCGTAACCCCCATGCGGCAAATTCATGACTGCTCTGGCGCCAGCGGCGCGGCGCGTCAAACGTGTTCGGACATCATCGCACGGCGCGTCCGAAGCGGCCAGCCCGGTGGGCGGAATGCTCGGGATTCCCGCATGTTATGGTAAACTTCCGGTATCCTTCCTCCGCTGCCCGGCACCCTATCCCGGCGGCGTTCCGGGCTGCGCCGCGGCGATCTCCGGCCATCGTTTCCCCGCCGCTTCCGCGAGCGTGTCGACGATGCCGGCTCGCAGGGTGAGCACGCCAACCCGAGGCATGCCGAATTGCAGCCTGGCGATCCGCCAGAACAGCGCCTTCCTGCGGCTGACCGAGATGTCGCCCCACGGCACCAGGAAGTCCTTGCTGAACGGTCCCAGCAGCGGGGAGATGCCCAGACGCAGCCCGGACGGGCAGACGCTCAGCCGCAGCACGCCGCCCAGGTTGATACCGGGCCCCATCAGGCCGGACCGCCCCCTTAGGCGCAGGATCGGCTCCTCCGTCCGGTCCGGGTAGACCTTGGCCAGCCGGAACCAGCCCGACGCCAGCGCCAAGATCGTGGTGACCAGCAGCCACATGCCGACGAAGCACACGGTGAAGCCGATGGGCAGCAGCCAGAGCAGCGGATGCGCGGCCATTGAGTCGTCGTCCAAAGCCTTGACTCCCTCGTGCAAGCCGCGCCCACGGCGCTTTATGACCGGACCACCAGCTCCTTGATGCGCGCGGCCAGGTCGTCCATGGCGAACGGCTTGGTCAGCACTTCCATGCCCGGATCCAGATGGCCGTTGCCGACGGCGGCGTTCTCGGCATAGCCGGTGATGAACAGCACCTTCAGCCCGGGCCGCAGATAGCGGCCCGCGTCGGCGACCTGGCGGCCGTTCATGCCGCCCGGCAGGCCCACGTCGGTGACCAGCAGGTCGATGCGGGCATCGGATTCCATCACCTTCAGCGCGGTGGCGCCGTCGATCGCCTCCAGCGAGCGGTAGCCGAGCTCTTCCAGCACCTCGAGCACCAGCATGCGCACCGTCGGCTCGTCATCGACGACGAGGACGGTTTCGCCGTCGCCGGCGGGCAGCGTCCGCGCGCGTGCGTCGCCGGAGTCGTCGGGCATCGCCTCGCCCATGTGACGGGGGAGGTAGAGGCAGACCATGGAGCCCTGGCCCAGCTCCGAATAAATCCGCGCCTGGCCGCCCGACTGACGGGCGAAGCCGTAGATCATGGACAGGCCGAGCCCGGTGCCCGCGCCGAGCGGCTTGGTGGTGTAGAACGGGTCGAACGCGCGGGCGATCACCTCGGGCGGCATGCCGGTGCCCGTGTCCCTGACGCAGAGCGAGATGTACTGGCCGGCCGGCAGGTCGCGCTCGCGGGCGGCGCGCGCGTCGAGCCAGCGGTTGGCGGTCTCGACGGTCAGCCGGCCGCCTTCCGGCATGGCGTCGCGGGCGTTGATGCACAGATTGAGCAGCGCGTTCTCGAGCTGGTTGGTGTCGGCGAAGGTGGTCCACAGGCCGCCCGCGCACACCACCTCGACCGCGATCTCAGGCCCCACCGTGCGGCGGACCAGTTCTTCCATCCCGGCGACCAGCCGGTTGACGTTGACGGGCCGGGGATCGAGCGTCTGGCGGCGCGAGAAGGCGAGCAGCCGATGGGTGAGCGCGGCGGCGCGCTTGGCCGAGCCCTGGGCGGCGGCGACGTAGCGCTCGATCTCGCCATAGCGGCCCTGGGCAACGCGCGTACCCAGCAGCTCCAGGCTGCCGGAGATGCCGGTCAGCAAATTGTTGAAGTCGTGGGCGAGACCGCCGGTGAGCTGGCCGACGGCCTCCATCTTCTGCGCCTGGCGAAGCTGTTCCTCGGCCAGGCGCAACGCCTCGGCCTGCTCCTTCTCGAGCGTGACGTCGCGGCCGTGGCAGTAGATCAGGTTGCCCTCGAGCGCGGTCTGCCACGAGATCCAGCGCGGCGTGCCATCGACGTGGCGCAACCTGATCTCGAATCCGGCATGCTCGCCACCGGATGCGTCGGCGAACGCCGCGTCCACCTCATGCAGGTCTTCGGGCCAGGCGAAGTCACGGTATGGCCGGCCGGGGATCGTGGCCGGATCATAGCCCAGAATGGGCTTCCAGGCCGGGTTGGCGGCGCGCAGGATGCCGTCCATCCCGAGGATGACCAGCAGGCCGCGCGAGTTGCGCCACGCCCGGTCGCGCTCGGCGGTGCGCTCCTCCACCTGGTGCTCCAGCGAGGCGGCCAGCGCCCGCAGCTCCTGCTCGGCCCGGCGGCGCTCTATCACCGTTCGGGTGCGATCGGCCACGTCGCGGATCAGCGCCAGCTCGTCCTCGGTCCACTCGCGGGCGGTGGAATGGTTGAGATAGAGCAGCGCCACCAGCCCGCCATGCTCGGTGACCGGCATGTTGACGACCGATTGGGCGCTGATCGCCTTCAGCGCGGCGGCGGTGGCGGCGGTGCGCGGGTCGGTCTCGGCGTCGGCGAAGACCACGGTCTCGCCGCGCTTGAGATCCTCGATATAGGAGCCGTAGTCGCGGAAATGCAGCACGCCGGCCAGGCTTGAGATGCCCGGCGCGTTCCAGTCGCGCTCGATGGTGATGGTCTCGGCGACCGGATCGACGGTGCCGTAGCCGGCGCGGTCCACGCCCAGCGCCTGCCCGAGGATTTCGCCCGCCGCATAGGACAGCTCGGCCAGGTCGTCCTTGTCGCGGAACCGGTCGGTGAGCTCGAACAGCTTGCGGCGGCGCTCGGCGGCGGCGGCCTCGCGGCGGTCGGCGACGACTTGCGACGTGGTCTCGATGCAGACGCCGAACAGCCCGGCCACCCCGCCGTCCTCGCCGCGCACCGGCGTGTAGGAGAACGAGAAATGCGCCTCCTCGAGCCGGCCCTGCCGGTCGAGTTGCAGGTTGATGTCCTTCATGTGGACGGCTTCGCCGGCGAACACCCGGTCGAACAGTGGCCCCAGGTCCGCCCACGCCTCGTTCCAGACCAGCGCGCTGGGCTGACCGAGCGCGTCGGGATGCTTGCGGCCCAGGATCGGCGCGAACGCGTCGTTGTACAGCCACGTGCGCTCCGGCCCCCACGCCATGAACATGGGCTGGCGCGACTCGTGCATCAGACCGGCCAGAGTCTTCAGCGGCGCCGGCCAGTACTCCGGCGCGCCGAGCGGCGTCCGCGCCCAGTCGAAGGCGCCAATACGCGCGGCCATGCCGTCCGATGCCTGCTGCGTCCCGCTCACGTCAAACCCACCTCGCCCCCCGCAGTGTAACGGGCAGTGAATGACGCGGATAGCGGGTTGGTTCCGTGGCCTCCCTGCCGTCCAACCAGCACTTCATCCGCATCACCATCCCCAACGGCACCAGCTTCGAGGTTTTCCCGACGGCGGCGCATCCCGGCTGGGACGGCAAGAACGAGGACATCTGCAAGCGCTATGGCGAGGCGTGGTGTTTGAAGCAGCAGTCAGCGGTGTTGCTGGTCCCGTCGATCCCGGCGCGGGTGGAGAACAATTTCCTCATCAACGCGAAGCACCCGGATGCGGCGGCGATCACGCATGCGTTGCCGGAGCCGGTCTGGTGGGATGAGCGGCTTTATCGGTAGGCGGCGAGTTTAGTATGCCGTCACCAAAACTCCCAAAACTCTAGAAATGCAGTTGGACGACATGCTCAACCAATTTATTGGGCGTCAGACACCCCAGGTCGCCGTATCTGCGTCCTAGTTCAAATCCCTTCTCAGGGTTTCCATCAGCTTTTGCGCCTGTTGCTGGATCGCCACCTCGGGCTTCAGGCCCAAGCACGTCTCCACCGCTTCCCGCGCGCCCTTCAACTGGCCGGACTTGGCCTGGATGGCGGCGCTTTCCAGCCATAGCCGCGCGTCGGCCGGAGCGATCAGCAGCATGCGCTGCATGACCTGCAGGCCGCGGGCGTTGTTGCCGCCCTGCAGGGCGCGGCCGCGGATGTTGTTCAAGAGGCGCAGCAGCACCGAGCGGTCGGGCATGGGCTCGTAATATGCCGGCTCCAGCTCGGCGTCCGGGCCCACATAGGTCTTCAGCAACTGGCGCAATGCCGGCGGCTCCACCGTCACCCCGGCGTGGAACGGGTCGAGGATCACCCGGTCGGATTCGCCGTCGAGGCGCAGCACGAAGTGGCCGGGGAAATCCAGGCCCCAGGCGCGCCAGCCGGCGCGGCGCGCGGTTTCGATGTAGAGGATGGCGAGCGCCACGGGCAGGCCTTTCCTGCGGTCGATCACCGACATCAGGTCGGCGTTGATCATGTCGTCATAGGTGTCACGGTCGCCGCCATAGCCGTGCTCGATGTGGATCACGCTCGACAGCGCGTCGCCCCGGTCGGCGGCGCACCAGATCTGGCGGTGCAGCAGGGTTGCGGCCAGGTCGTCCAGGTGGCGCAGGTACGGCCCGACCTCGCGGCCCGGATGGTCGAGGGCGGCGAGCAGCAGGGCGGCCTCGGCGAGCGGCATCGTGGCGCCGTCCGCCGCACCGATTTGGCGCAGCCGCGCCTCGTGGTCGTCGGTTCCGGTCATTCGGCGGCCTGCGAGACCTCCGCCCGGTCGAACGTCAGCCGCAACTGCTTCAGGCCGCGCAAGATGAAGTTGGCGTGGTGCTCCAGCTTCTCGTGGCCGTCCGCGAGGCGGATGTTGGCGAGCCGGCGCAGCAGGGTGCGGAAGCCCAGGAACATCTCCTCGCGCGCCAGCATGGCGCCGACGCAGAAATGCACACCAACCCCGAAGGCGATCTGGGCGCCGGCGTTGCGGCGGCAGACGTCGAGCGCGTCGGGCTCGGCGAACACCTTGTCGTCCCGGTTGGCGGCGGCCCAGCGCAGGTTGACCAGCGAACCCGCGGGAATCTCGTGGCCGCCCAGCACAGTGTCGCGCGTGGTCACCCGGAACAGGCCGGCGACCGGCGATTCGAGGCGCAGCACCTCCTCGCAGAAAGTGCGCATCTGCTTGTCGTCGCCCGCCCGCAGCAGGGCGAGCTGGTCCGGGTTGTCGAGCAGCAGCACCATGCCGGCGGCGAACGCGTTGGTGGTGGTCTCGTTGCCCGCCACCAGCAGCTGCTGGATGATCGACAGCAGCTCCGAGCCGTCGAGCGGGCGGCCGTCCGCGTTGCCCTCCTCCTCCAGCCGGGCGTTGACCAGGTCGCTGAGGATGTCGTCCTTCGGCTCGCGGCGGCGCTCCTCGATGCGCTCGAGGAAATAGCGCTGGAACTCGATGACCAGTTTGGCCCGCGCCAGCTCGGCCTCGCAGCCGATGTCGAGGCCGATGGGAACCGACGCATCCGACCAGTCCTTGAACTTCTGCATGTCGGCGCGCGGCACGCCGAGCTGGTCGGCGATGATGTAGATCGGCAGCTTGATGGCGAATTCCGCGACGAACTCGACCTCGCCCTTGTCGATGAACGCATCGATCAGCTCGTCGACGATCTGCTGGATGTACGCCTGCATGCCGCGCACCCTGCCGGCGGTGAACGCCCGGTTGACCAGGTTGCGGTAGCTTGTGTGCACCGGCGGATCGGCCGAGATCAGCGTGCTGGCGAAGGGCACGCCCTCGTTCCGGAACAGCTCGATCACCTCCGGATAGGCGCCCATGCTGCCGGAGGCGCCCTGGTTGATCTGGCTGGAGAACACCTCGGTGTTGCGCACCGCCTCCATCACCAGGTCATAGCGGGTGACGATAAAGAAACCGGTCTGCGGGATACGGTAGACCGGCGCCTGGTCGCGCAGCGCGCGGTATGCCGGGAACGGGCATTCGAGCGTGCCCTGCTCCATGAGGTTGAAGCTCGTCAGGTCCGTCATCGCGTCCTCTCCCACACGCGCCGTTTCCGCCTTGAAACCGCCATTTACCGGGGCGAGGAGTGTAACCCGCGAGGTCCCGGACCGATAGATAAACTGGTTGCCGAGCTTTGGGAAAAAAGGTAAGTAATGCTGATATAAATCGGCAGGCTCGCCGGTTGAATGGCGCAGGATTGCCGGAAGCTCCCGCAGCCCCATGTTCCGGTACGGCTGACGCATGGCAGCCAAGGAAATCTGGGGCTTTGGTTACTCCCGGCGAATCGGTACTCTTAACGGCCTTTAAGAAAAGACCGGAGAACGCCCCGTGACCCCGCAAGACGGCCACGAGGCATTTTCGCGGCCTGAAGGGAGACACCCCAGGATGTCGAAGCCAGACAGGGACTTGATCACGCCCGGCCTGCCGAAGGCCCAAGGGCTTTACGATCCGCGGCAGGAACATGATGCGTGCGGCATCGGCTTCGTCGCCAACATCAAGGGCCAGAAGAGTCACGAGATCGTCCAGCAGGGTCTGCAGATCCTGCTGAACCTGGACCACCGCGGCGCGGTGGGCGCCGACCCGAAGGCCGGCGACGGCGCCGGCATCCTGATCCAGGTGCCGGATGCATTCATGCGCACCGAGGCCGGCAAGCTCGACATCACCCTGCCCAAGGCGGGCCATTACGGCGTCGGCGTGATCTTCCTGCCGCGCGACGAGGCGCTGCAGGAGCGCATCCAGGAGATCGTCGAGGAAACCACGGCGCTGGAAGGCCAGCGTTTCCTGGGCTGGCGCGACGTGCCGGTCGACAATTCCGATTTCTCCGAGGCGCTGAAGAAGACCGAGCCCTGCATCCGGCAATTCTTCGTCGGCCGCGGCGCCGGCGTGCTCGACGACGACACCTTCGAGCGCAAGCTGTACATCCTGCGCAAGGTGGTCTCCTCGGCCGTCGAGAAGATGGGGCCGGAGGTCTATGCCTGGTACTACATCCCCTCGCTGTCCTCGCGCACGGTGCTCTACAAGGGCATCCTGCTGGCGACCCAGGTCGGCGCATATTATCTGGACCTGCAGGACCCGCTGATGGAGTCGGCGCTGGCGCTCGTGCACCAGCGGTTCTCCACCAACACCTTCCCGTCGTGGAAGCTGGCGCATCCGTTCCGGTTCATCTGCCACAACGGCGAGATCAACACGGTGCGCGGCAACATCAACTGGATGAACGCGCGCCGCGACGCGCTGCGCTCGGAGGTCTATGGGGAGGACCTGGAGAAGCTGTGGCCGCTGATCCCGGAAGGACAGTCCGACTCGGCCG
>JBKJNE010000283.1:0-5299 GCA_046596015.1 Alphaproteobacteria bacterium | reverse complement strand
GATCGGGCCGGACACTGCCTGGACCTGGCCGCCGACCAGATCCTGGATGGCGGGCTGCGTGCCGCGATAGGGCACGTGCTTGAGTTCGACGCCGCCGGCCTTGCCCAGCAGCACGCCGATGAAATGCGGCACCGAGCCGGCTGCCGGCGAGCCAAAATTGGCGGAAGCCGGATTGGCCTTGCACCACTCGAGGAAGCCCTTGAGGTCCTTGACGCTCTCGGGCACCGCAGGGCCGACGCAGAAGCCGAATTCGAAGGTGCAGGCCAGCGTCACCGGCGTGACATCGGTGAAGGCGTCGTAGCTGAGCTTCTTGTAGATATGCGGATAGATCATCAGCATCGAGGCCGGCGTCTGCAGGATGACGCTGCCGTCGGTGGCCGCGCCCTTCATCGACTGCACGGCGATCTGGCCGCCCGCGCCCGCCTTGTTCTCGACGATGGCGCTCTTGGTGTACTCGCCGCGCAGATGCTCGGCGGTGCGGCGGCAGAGCGTGTCGGAGGTGCCGCCCGGCGGAAAGCCGGTGACGAGTTTCACCACCTCGAGCGGCTGCGTGCCTTGCGCCCCGGCGCGGCCGGACATGCCGAGACCGGCCAGCGCCGCGGCGGCGCCCGAGGCGCCAATCAGAGTGCGGCGATTGAAGGTTGTCATTTTTATGCCTCCCGATAGTGCGTATCCGGGCGGGACTATGCCGGGCTGCTTCCGTTGCGGCAAATACCCGCTTCCCGTACAATCCGCGGCACCCATCATGTCCCGTTTGTCGCTTCGCCCGGTTCCACTCGTCCTCGGATTCGGCCTGTTGGCATTCGTGCTGCGGCTGATCCCGGCCTTGGGCGACAGCACCGTCCCTGCCACCGACGAGGTCGGTTATCTGGCCGACGGGTTGCTGATGCTCGAGGGCCTGGCACCCGGCTACAAGCACGTGCCCAACGCGCTCCTGAACTGGCTGGTCTTCTTCTACGCCGCCATCCAGACGGCGCTGGCCTGGCTGGCCGGCGGCGTCGATCACTCGGCCCCGCCCCTGCTACGGCCGTTGCTCGCCATGGAACGCGCGCTCTTCGCCGACTATGCCGACATGAACGGTCTTCGCCATGCAGCCGTTGCCCTGCAGATCGCCGTCGGCGCCTTGGCCGCCGGCGCCGTCGCCTGGCGCGGCAAGATCGTCGCCGGCCTGCCCGGCGCCCTGCTGGCCGGCACCCTCGCCGCCGGCACGCCGATCTTCATCGAATTCGCGGTCGAAGCGCGGGCCTATTCGCTGGCCTGGTCCTTCGCCATGCTGGCCTTCGCGGCACTCACCATCCTGCGGACGCCGGCGCGCACCATGATCGCCGGCGCTTTGATGGGTATCGCCATCGCCACGCGCATCGAGATGGGCCTGGCGCTGATCCCGCTGCTGCTCGAGCTGATGCAGCGCGAGGAGCCGGGGCGGCGGCGCGCCGCCTTCTTCATCTGTCTCGGCTCCGCCATCGTCGTCTTCCTCGCCGTGGCGCCGTGGTACGTGACTTCACTCGCCGGCAACCTGCGCCAGATCATCAGCGTGCGCCTGCTGAGCCCGCCCACCGCCGGGGGCCCCGGCCATAGTGTCGTCCTCGATCTTCTGTTGAGCGGTCTCGGCCTGCCGATCGCGCTGACCATCCTCGGCCTGCTGCTGACGCGCGGACGCGGTCGCTTCTGGGGTATCGCCATCGGCGCCTGGATTGCGCTGCTCGCGATGCTGGCGCTGAAGCCTTCGACGCACGGCCTGCGCCACGACGGCGCCCTGCTGCTGCTTGCCGCCGTCATGGCCCCGGCGGCGCTGGCGCGGTCGATGGAATTGCTGCGTGGCGAGAACCTGCAACGGGTTGGCGTCGTCGTGGCGGCATTGCTCGGACTTCAGGTCACGGCGAGCGGCGCCTATGCCGCCTGGGACGGCTATCGCAACGCCGTACAGGGCGATGCCGTGGCCTGGATCGAGCAGAACGTGCCGGCGGGCTCGTCGGTCTACTGGGTCGAGGGCTTCTTCAAGATGCCGCTGCCGACGCCCGAATCGGCCGACCGGTTGTGGGCGCTGACGGCCAATCCCGAGGCGTGGCGCCTCAAGTACCGCCATGCCGCGCAACGCCTGTCGCTAGGCGACAACCTGCCGCGCGCCATGTCGGAAGATCCCATGCAGATCGAACGCGCGGTGCGCCGGCGCTGGTTCATCCTGGCCGCCCCCGTCGATACCAAGCGGCCGCGCTACGACCTGCGCACGGTGGGATCGGGCACGCCCTTCGCCATCCCCTTCGAGGAAATGCCGGGCATCCTCTGCAAGCAGGGCGGCACCTTCGTCTATGTCGGCGTGGCCGATCCGCGCATCGCAACGCCGCCGACGATGATCTGGGCGCCGGCCAATGGATCGCGCCTGTCGACCATCGTTCTCTATTCGATAGCCCCGCCGAAGCCCGGTGAGCAAAGGCAATGCTAGAAAACACTTGGCCCTTACTGCGCTAACCTCCGCGACGAGCGTCCGGTGGACCCGCCGGACACCTGCCGGAATTGCGGAAAGCGGTTGGCGAGGTAGGTTCAGTTCGGTCGGCGGCATGACGCCGATGCGGGGCTGGAGCTTTGGGCTCCGCTCGGCCAAGGGCCCGCGTACGCACAAACCATCGAGTATCGTCTTCCCGAGACTTGCCCCTTTCCCACGACTTCCCACTTTTGTGGGAAGCCTTCGATGCCTATGGCATAAGGATTTTAGGCCAGACTTCCCACTTTCCCGCGGACTCCCCCGGTATGCGGCGCAAGGGGGTCGGCAAGGCTTCTCGCGCAAGTCGATGCCGTGGCGCTCCGTGGGATCTGGGTGGGTCGAAGATATCAGCCGGCGAGTCCGACGCGGCGGGCGAAGTCGGACGAGAAACCGGGATCGATGAAAGCCTCGAAGCGCTTGAGGGCCGGATAGGCAGCGCGATAATGCTCGCGCGAGACGCGGCCGTCCTTGGCCGGATAGATGCGCCCGCCGGCCTCGGCGACCATAGCGTCGAGGCCGTCGAGCAGCGCCAACGTCTCGGCTCCGCGATTGGGAAAATCCAGGGCGAGCGTCGTGCCTTCCATCGGGAAGGACATCATGCCCGCCGCCGGCCGCGCCGCGAAGGTCTTCAACACGGTGAGGAAGGAGCCCGCGCCCGAACCGGCGATGCGGTCGAGCAGCGCCGCCGAGGTCGCGCGCGCGCTCTCCTTGGGCACGACGCATTGATATTGATAGAAGCCCGCCTTGCCGTAGAGCCGGTTCCAGTTGGCGATGCCGTCGAGCGGAAAGAGCCCGCCGTAGAACGGCAGCACGCGGCGCACGCGCTCCTTGCCCAGCAGGCGATGGCCATAGGCGAAATTGAAGAGCCGCGCCGAGAGCGGCCGCACCGGCGAGACCGGCGGCGCGAAGGGCACGCCCAGGCGCGGCGGTGCGAGTTTGGGCGGCTCACGCGTGCTGGCGACATGACGCGCGCGGGTGAAAATGCCCCGGCCACGCGCCTCGCCGCTGGCCAGACTGTCGAACCACGCGACGGTGTATTCCCATTCGGACGACGATTCCTCCGACAGCGCGAAGAAGGCATCGAGGTTCGCCATGGCGATGTCTTCGACGTCCAGCCACAGGCTCTCGACGCGGCGCAGCTGGATCCGCGCGGCGAGGATGAGGCCGGTCAGGCCCATGCCGCCGACGGTGGCGCGGAACAGGTCGCTGCCGGCGGCACAGGTGACGATCGAGCCATCGCTGCGTGCCAGCTCGAGATCGTGCACATGCTCGCCGAAAGTGCCGAAGGCGTGGTGGTTCTTGCCGTGCACGTCGTTGGCAATGGCGCCGCCTATCGTAACGAAGCGCGTGCCCGGCGCCACGGCCGGCAGCCAGCAGGCGCCGCCGGCGACGGCGAGGCCGCGCAGCCACTGCATCAGCCCGTCGAGCGACACACCGGCTTCGCAGGACAGGATGCCGGTCGCGGCGTCGAAGGCGAGCAGGCGGTCCATCGCCGTCATGTCGACGATCACCCCGCCATCGTTCAGGCAGGAGTCGCCGTAGGAGCGCGCCAGGCCGCGTCCCAGCACCCGCGACGCATCACGCCGGGCAACCGCGGCGATGGCATCGTCGCGCCACAGCGGACGGACGACCTCTTCGTGCGCGGCATGAGCGCGGCCCCACGACACGGGCTCGGGCATCGCCGTCATCGCTACCAGGCCAAATAGATCAGCAGCGCGCAGCCGATGCCGAGCACCCACGACTGGCGGTCGCGCAGCGCGAAGGCGATCGGGTCCTCGTCCATTTCGCCGCGGCTGGCCAGCAGCCAGACCCGCATCAGCCAGGCCAGGATCACCGGCGCCATGAACCACAGCGCCATCGGGTTGCCGTAGATGCGCGCCGGAAAGCGGTCGAGCATCAGGTAGAGGATGAAGATCAGCACGGCGGCAATGCCGCAACCGACGCCCAGCGCCATGACGAAGGCGATGTTGGAGGTGTCGTAGCCGCGGTCGAGCCGGGCGGGCTTGGCGCCCGTCGCCCCGCCCCGCTCGCTCGTCTCGCCGTGCAGCCGCAGCAGTTCGGCGTAGCGCTTCACGGCGGCCAGCCCGATGAACATGAACATGGCGAAGGTCAGGAACCACAGCGAGACCGGCGGCGGCACGAAGGCCATGCCGGCCAGCACGCGCACGGTGAACAGCCCGCCCAGCGCCACCAGGTCGAACGGCGGCAGGCGCTTGAAGATGAAGCTGTAGAGCAGCGTGCCGGCGAAATAGACGGCGATGGCCTTGGCAAACAGCGCCGGCAGCAGCGCGGTGATGAGGACGGCGGCGGCGATGCCGACCGGCACGGTGGCGATGCCCACCCACCCCGGCAGCGCCCCCGAGGCGAAGGCCCGATGGCGCTTGAGGGGATGCAGCCGGTCGGTCTGGACGTCGAGCAGGTCGTTCACGACATAGCCGACCGAGGACACCAGCCCCAGCGCGATGAAGCCGAGCAGCGCCAGCACGATGTCGTTGGCCGTGGCCTCCACGCCGGCCAGCGCCAGCGGCGCGAAGACCAGCGCGTTCTTGGCCCACTGGTGCGGCCGCAGCGCCTTCAGCCACGAACGCAGATGGGACGGGTGGCTCATCGTTTGTTCAGACATCCTGGCCTTCAGCCCTCACGCTTGTGGCGGCGCGTTGCGCCCGCCAGGGCCGTCCGCTATGGTCAGCCGGCTGGCGATGGACCCGTAGCTCAACTGGATAGAGCGCTGCCCTCCGAAGGCAGAGGTTGCGAGTTCGAATCTCACCGGGTCCGCCACCACATCCCCTTAAGTCGTTGATTTATCTTACTTCATAG
>JBKJNE010000266.1:0-4188 GCA_046596015.1 Alphaproteobacteria bacterium | reverse complement strand
TTCGCTGGGGACCAGCGAAGCAGTGATCCGCACCGGCACGCGGACCATCGTCATGCTGGCTGCTGACAAGGGCCGCTATCGCCCGGCCGAAGTCCGCACCGGCCGCGACGGCGGAGGGCAGACCGAGATTCTGGCGGGTCTGGCGGCGGGTGAGAAGGTCGTCGCCTCGGGCCAGTTCCTGCTCGATTCCGAAGCCAGCCTCACCGGGATCGCGGCGCGATCGCTGGGTCCGGACCAATGATCGATTGGATCATCCGCGCCTCGGTCAAGGCACGCGGGCTGATCGTGGTGGCCGCGCTCGTCCTGACCGCGATCGGCGTTGCCGCGGTACGGACGACGCCGGTCGATGCGCTGCCCGATCTGTCCGACGTTCAGGTCATCATCCGCACGACATATCCGGGCCAGGCCCCGCAGATCGTCGAAAACCAGGTCACCTACCCGATCACCTCGACGATGCTTTCGGTTCCCGGCGCGCGGGTCGTCCGGGGCTATTCGTTCGTCGGCGACAGCTTCGTCTATGTCCTGTTCGAAGATGGCACCGACCTTTACTGGGCGCGCAGCCGGGTCCTCGAATATCTCAGCCAGGTCCAGGGCCGCCTGCCCGCCGGGGCGACGGCCTCGCTTGGTCCCGATGCGACCGGGGTCGGGTGGATTTACGAATATGCGCTGGTCGACCGCAGCGGGCAGCACGATCTGGCGCAGTTGCGCAGCATCCAGGACTGGTTCCTGCGCTATGAACTGAAGGCCGTTCCCGGTGTTGCCGAAGTCGCCAGCATCGGCGGCATGGTCAGGCAATACCAGGTGGTGGTCGATCCGCAGAAACTCGCAGCCTATGGCGTGACCGCGAGCGATGTCGGCGCGGCGCTCCAGCGTGCCAACCAGGAAACCGGCGGCGGGGTCGTCGAGCTGGCCGAGGCCGAATACATCGTCCGCGCCACCGGCTATCTCAAAACGCTCGACGATTTTCGCGCGGTCCCGATCCGCACCGCAGCGGGTGGAATCCCGGTGTTGCTGGGCGATGTGGCGTCGGTCCAGGTCGGCCCCGACATGCGTCGCGGCATCGCCGAATTGAACGGCGAGGGCGAAGTCGCCGGCGGGGTGATCGTCATGCGCCAGGGCAAGAACGCCCGCGAGGTGATCGAGGGGGTTCGAGCCAAGTTGGCTGAGCTGAAGGCGGGCCTGCCGCCGGGCGTCGAGATCGTTACCACCTACGACCGCTCCGACCTAATCGGCCGCGCGGTCGAGACGCTGACCCACAAGCTGATCGAGGAGTTCATCATTGTCGCGCTGGTGTGCGGGTTGTTCCTGCTCCACCTGCGCTCGTCATTCGTCGCTATCGTCACGCTGCCGCTGGGGATACTGGCGAGCTTCCTTGTGATGCATCTGCAGGGCCTCACCGCGAACATCATGTCGCTGGGCGGCATCGCCATCGCCATCGGCGCCATGGTCGATGCCAGCGTGGTGATGATCGAAAACGCCCACAAGCACCTGGAGCACTGGCGCCTCCAGCATGACGACGCCGAGCCTCCGCCGGCCCAGCGCTGGGCTATCATCACCAGCGCCGCCGTCGAAGTTGGGCCGGCGCTGTTCCTGGCGCTGCTGATCATCACCTTGTCGTTCATTCCGGTGTTCTCGCTGGAAGCCCAGGAAGGCCGGCTGTTTGCCCCGCTCGCCTTTACCAAGAGCTACGCGATGGCCGCTGCCGCCGGTCTGTCGATCACTCTCGTGCCCGTGCTCATGGGCTATCTGATCCGGGGGCGCATCAGGAGCGAGGCGGAGAACCCGGTCAACCGTGTGCTGGCGCGGCTTTATGCGCCTTGTCTCGACTGGACGATGCGCCGCCCCAGGACAACCTTGTTGCTCGCGGCCGTCATCCTCCTGTTGTCGGTCATTCCGTTGACGCGGCTCGGTTCCGAGTTCATGCCGCCGCTGGATGAAGGCGACCTGCTCTACATGCCCACGGCGCTGCCCGGCCTCTCCATCGGCAAGGCGACACAACTGCTCCAGCAGACCGATCGGATGATCCTGACCGTGCCCGAGGTCGCCTCGGTCATGGGCAAGGCCGGACGGGCGGACACAGCCACCGATCCGGCGCCGTTGGAGATGTTCGAGACCACCGTCAGGCTCAAGCCCCGCGAGCAATGGCGACCCGGCATGACCATGGACCGGGTTGTGAGCGAGTTGGACGCGGCCGTGCGGGTGCCGGGCCTCACTAATGTCTGGGTGCCACCGATCCGCAACCGGATTGACATGCTCGCGACCGGTATCAAGAGCCCGGTCGGTATCAAGGTCAGCGGCCCAGATCTCGCGACCATCGACGGCTTGGCAGCTAACATTGCAGATGCCGTTCGATCCGTGCCTGGCGTCACCTCGGCATTTGCGGAAAGGCTGGCCGGGGGGCGGTACGTCAACATCGAGGTCGATCGAACGGCTATCGGCCGTTACGGGCTGACCCTGGAGAGCGTTCAGTCGTTCATCGCCACGGCCATAGGCGGCGAGCCTGTCACTGAAATTGTCGAAGGCTTGGCCCGATACTCGCTGAATGTTCGCTATCCGCGCGAAACGCGCGAGTCTCTCGATGGCCTGCGCCATCTGACAGTGCCACTGCCGGCCGGCGGTGTGCTTCAACTGGGAGATATCGCACGTATCACCATTGCCGATGGCCCGGCCATGATCCGCAGCGAAAACGCCCGGCCGTCGGGCTGGGTCTATGTGGATGTTCGTGGCCGCGACCTTTCATCTGTCGTCGCCGATATGCAGGCCAGGGTTATCTCAAGCGTGAAGCTGCCCGCCGGCTATGCGGTGTCATGGTCGGGGCAGTTCGAATATCTCGAACGCGCGGCCAGCAAGCTCAGGCTGGTCGTTCCCGCGACCCTGCTCATCGTGCTCGTGATGCTCTACCTGACGTTCCGCCGCTGGGGCGAAGCGCTACTCCTGCTGATCACGCTTCCATTCGCGCTGGCGGGCGGGCTCTGGCTGATCTGGCTGTTGGGGCACGCGGTATCGGTGGCGACGGCCGTGGGCTTCATCGCGTTGGCCGGCGTCACCGCCGAGTTCGTGATCGTCATGCTGATCTATCTGAAGGCGGCGTGGGAACGCAAACAACTGGCGGGCGAGGATGACGACGCCGGCCTGTTGGCGGCGTTACGAGAAGGGGCGATGCTGCGCGTCAGGCCCAAGGCGATGACGGTCGCCGTCATATTGGCTGGTCTGCTGCCGATACTCTTGGGAACGGGCACCGGTTCCGAAGTGATGCAGCGGATCGCGGCGCCCATGGTCGGCGGCATGATCACGGCGCCGCTTCTATCGATGATCGTGATCCCGGCCGCGTACATTCTGTTGAGGCGTCACCAGTTGAGGAGGCTGCGATCTTAGCCAGTAGTGTGGTTGGTTATCTTCAACGAAAATGGGGGTTGTGAAGCCATGAGCGCCAGACACTCACCGTCTCACCTTGCGCGAGCCTGCCCGCAGCGCGATACTTAACCGGTGACAAACCTGCGTGCCGTCATTGCCGTACTGATTGCTTTGGTTCTGCCGATGAGCGCCTGGGCGTCGGTGGCGGATGTGTCTCATTGCGATCGAGCCTCGATCCATACTGACACGACGATGAGTATGTCAGCCGGGCACGCCTCTCACATGCAGCACGCGCAGATGAACCATGAGGACAAGATGGTTCATGCCCCCGCGCACAAACAGAGCGGATCGACGAATGACGGCTGCAAGTGCGGCTGCGCCTGCTCTGGGCCCTGTGCGACGGGGTGTGTCGCCGCATCATTGCCGGGCTCGCCGTTCGCGCAGGCAAAGCCGGAGCCCACCACAGCCATTGTGCCGGCGTACCGGACGTTATCCATCCCACAAGCACACCATTTCCTTCCATTGCGACCTCCACGTTCCGCGTGAGCGATGTTGGGGCGATCCTGGCGAGATCTGTCGCCCGAGAGCTGATCTAGCGTCTCGCGGCAACTTGTCGCTTCACGGCTAACCGAATTCTTCGGAACTCGGTGCCGTGCCGACTGCTCGCCGAGCTTGCCCTCCATCTCATGTTGGACTTGATGGAGGTACTCCTTGGTTTCCAAGAAATTTGGCCTGGTGCTGGTTTCGGCCGGCGCCCTCGCGGCGTCGGGTTGCGCATCCATCCCGGATGACCGGGGCATGTCGGATGTAGGTCAACTCGTGGCGGCGCGTGGC
>JBKJNE010000131.1:0-5713 GCA_046596015.1 Alphaproteobacteria bacterium | reverse complement strand
GCCCACGCCCGGATTGACCGCGCAGCCCATCCGGTGCGCCGGCCCCAGCAGATTGCCGACGCAGCCCTGGTTGCAGGCGATGCAGGGGCGGATCTCCTCGACCCGGCCTTCGATGGTCTTTCGCACCAGATCCGGGTCGGCGATGTTGGCACGGGTCATGCCGACCATGTCGGCCTCGCCCTGGCGGATGATCTGGTCGGCTTCCTCCAGGGTGCGCACCCGGCCGATGACGATGGTCGGCACCTTCGACACTTTGGCGATCGGCACGCTCGTCGGCAGCTCGTAGCCCATGGGCTCGTGCATGCCGCCGATCATCTTGGGGAAGCTGTTGTAGTTGCCCATGGAGACGTTGACGAAGTCCACCAGCCCCTCCTGCTGGACCCGCTCGACCGCCGCCTGGTTCATCTCCACGCCGCCGCCGCCGCCGGTCATGTCCGGGGCGACGCGGATGCCGACGGCGAAACCGGGCCGCACGGCGGCCTTGATGGCGCGCAGCGTCTCCAGCATGAACCGGACGCGGTTCTCGAATGGCCCGCCATAGTCGTCGGTGCGCTTGTTGATGTTGGGCGACAGGAACTGCTGCACCAGGTAGCCGTGGGCGCAGTGCAGCTCGACGCCGTCGATGCCGGCCTTGTCGCAGCGCGCGGCGGTGGCCGCATAGGCGGCGATGATCTCGTCGATCATGTCCATGGTCATCGGGATCGGCACGGCGCCGCCCAACGGATTGGGGATATCGGACGGCGACCAGGGCGGGCTGCCATCGACCGGCGTGCCGTTGTGCCCGGCATGCCAGATCTGCTGGAACACCGCCATGCCGTGGGGCCGGACGGCTTCCATCAGCTTGCCGTAGCCTTCGTCCAGCGTCGGGTCGAACATGTTCAGCGGCGCCGGGCTGGTCGGGTGCACCGACAGGATTTCCAGGATCGACAGGCCGACGCCGCCCCGGGCGCGCGCCTCGTGATAGGCGATCAGGTCGTCGGACAGGGTGCCGCCGCCGATGCCGGTGGCATGGGCGGTGCGGACCACCCGATTCTTGATCGTTTTCCCCGCGATCTCGATCGGCTGCAATACGTGCGTGAGCGCCATGCGACTCTCCTTGAACAGACGTTCGGTGCCGTCAGTGTCCGATGTACGGCGCCAGATTGGTATAACTGCCCGGCACCAGTTCGGTGAGCTGGACGCGGCCCAGGCCCCAGGATTCCATCTGCGCGATCTTGGCGGCAACCTTCTCCGGGTGGCCGACCAGGCCGCCGGCGAAGTTGTTGCCCAGCATGGCTTCCAGTCCCTTGACCGCCTCGCTTTCGCCGGCGGCCATCAGGGTGAAGTAGCCGATCGGGATATCCGGCCTGATCTCGCGGACCTTAGCGATCATCTCCTTCACGTCGTCGTCGCTGACGGCGGCCAGGGCGGCGAAGTCGATGGCGCCGCCGCGGATGAACTCGCCGGCGAACACCTCGACCCGGTCGACCAGCGGCGTGATCTCGCGCCGCGTGCGCGGCCCGCCGGCCGAGCCGACCAGTTGCGGCCTGGTGCCGTCATAGGGGCCGATCACCGGCACGTTGATCCTGTAGTGCTCGCCTTCGAACCTGCACTTGCCGGTGTCGAATATCTCGCGCACCACCGTCATGGCCTCGCGGTAGCGGCCGGCCCGCTCGGGCGCCGGCGGATAGTGCTGGCCCAGCCCGCCCGACACCTCGTTCTCCGACCAGCCGGCGCCGAGACCGGCCTCGAAGCGGCCCTTCGCGGCCTGATGAAGGGTCAGGCTCGCTTGGGCGAACTCCACCGGCGAGCGGAACAGGTTGTTGCAGAATGACGAGCCGAACCGCAGGTCCCTCGTCGCGCAGGCGATGCGGGTCAGCGTCACCCACACGTGGGGATAGGGCTTCTCGCCCACCCAGAAATGGTCGCTGACGACCACGCCCGTATAGCCCTCGGCCTCGCGCGCCAGGGCCCATGCCGCCGGGTCGAGATCGATCCCGGTGCTGTAGTTGGCGAAATACTCCATTGGCCTACTCCCCAACGGCTTTAGTCGACATCCCAGGCGACAGGCAGATGGTCGAAACCATACAGCACCGACGGCGCGGTCTGTACGGCCCGGCCGGCGGCGCGCAGGTTGGGCAGGCGGGTCAGCACCTCGGTCAGCGCGATGCGCGCCTCCATGCGGGCAAGCGGCGCGCCGGTGCAGATATGGGTGCCCCAGCCGAAGCCGAGCTGCTTGCGAAGTTCATTCGCGTCTCTTTCCACGTCGAATTTCTCGGGGTTGGAGAACTGCGCCTCGTCGACGTTGGCCGCGGCGAACATGCACATCACCTTGGAATCCTTGGGGATGGTGACGCCGTGCAGGGTGACGTCCTCGTTGTTGGTGCGGAACAGGCCGTGCACCGGCGCGGTGAAGCGCATGGATTCCTCAGCCGCCGCCGGGATCAGCTCGGCCGGATTGGCCAGCACCTTGGCCATCTGGTCGGGATGGTTCAGCAAATGGTGGATGGTGTTGCACACCAGCATGGTCGTGGTGCCGCTGCCGGCCACCAGCAGGAACGAGATGAAGCCCAGCACGCGGGCCGGCTCCAGCTTCTTGCCGTCGACCTCGGCGGTGAGCAGCCGGGTGATCAGGTCGTCGCCCAATTCGCCGCCGGCCTCGATCACCTTGTAGCGCTTCTGCACCTCGTTGGTGAAATAGCCGCCGAACTCGCCTTGGACGCGCTGGATCACGGCGGGATCGGCGTCGCCGAACACGCCCATGGTCAGCTCTTCCACCCAGCCGCGGAACATCAGGCCGTCGTCCGGATTGACGCCCAGCATGCGGGCGATGACGAACAGCGGGATGTGCATGGCGAAGTCGCGCATCAGGTCGGCGCGGCCCTTCGGCTTCAGTCCGTCGATCAGCTGCTTCACGTAAGCGGCGATGTCCGGCTCCAGCGCGTTGATGGATTGGCGGGTGAACGCCTTGTTGACCAGCTTGAGCTGGAAATCGTGCTCGGGGGGATCCACGTTGACCAGCGCGTTCGGCGCGTTGGGATCCGCATAGGCGGTGCCGGGGCCGAACTTGCTCGACCACATGGCGGTGTCGCGCAGGATCTCCTTCACGTCCTGGTACCGGCTCACCGAATAGAAGCCGTACCGCTCGGACTTGTGCACCGGGCACTCGGCGATCAGCCGCGTGTAAACGGGATGGGGGTTCTCCTGAAAGTCACGATCCTTGATGTCGAAGAAGTCGTCCATAACTCTCCCCGTCGTGGCGCGGCTTGCCGCGATGTCGTATGGCATATGGCGTGACCGCCGATGCCGGTTCTCCGGTTCTACCAAGAGGCCGGACCAATCCACCCGACAAAATGGAACGCGATAAAATTTTATGGCTGGCCTGTCGCCCGGTCAAGGGCTGCGGTCTTGAATCGCGTCGGCGCGCCCGCTAAAAGCGATACCGACGGTTGGAACATGCGCCAACCCTTGCTTCCGCAATCGTAACGGACAGGCGATGACCAGGGTGAGCGCGGCAAGTCAGAAGCGGTCGTCGTACTCCAGCGAATCCATGGCCCGCCGGCGCAGCCGCGTACTCGAGGAGACGCGCAGGCTGATCGCCGAGGCCGGCTATGACGGCGTCACCATGCGCCTGCTCGCCGAGCGATCGGAGGTGGCCTCGGCCACGCTGTACAACATCTACGGCAACAAGGAGACGCTGATCGCCACGGCGGTCTCCGAGTTGTTCGAGGAGCAGATGGAGCAGGGCCTGCAGCACAGCGGCGGCGGCCTCGATGGCGAACTCAGGCGGATCGAATGGATCGCCGGCGAAATCCTGCGCATGCCGGAATATGCGCGTGCCATGGTCACCGTGTATTTCTCGGGCAGCGCCGAGAACGTCGTGCGCGACCTGCTGCACAAGATCACCGCAACGAACTACGCCAAGCTGCTGACCGGCATGCAGCGGGATGGTGGCCTGGCGCCATGGGTGAACGTCGGCCTGGCGGCGTCCGAACTGGCCAACCACGAATATGCCGTGGTCCATGAATGGGCGGTCGGCCAGATCCCGTCCCACAAGCTGGCCGAACGGCAAAAATACGTCATGCTGCTTGCGCTCGGCAGCATCACCCAGGACGAAACCACTGAAACGGTGCGCGCCCGCCTCCGGGCCTGCCAGAAGAATCTGGTCTGAGTTCCCGGCCTCAGCGGGCGCGGTAGCTGACGTGCAGGCCGGTCAGGCCGCGGCGCAGGATGCTGACGATGTGGCGCAGCTCGTTCCTGCCCGGCGTCAGGCGCCAGTCGGTCAGGCGGGTGAACAGGCGCTCATAGGCGATGGTCATCTCCTTGCGGGCGAGCAGGGCGCCGACGCAGAAATGGATGCCCATGCCGAAAGAAAGATGCGCGCTGGCATTCTTGCGGCAGGGATCGAAAGCCTCGCCATCGGCGAACTTCTCCATGTCGCGGTTGGCCGCGTCATAGCTCAGCAGCAGAATGGCGCCTTCCGGCAGGGTCACGCCGCCCAGTTCGGTCTCGTGCTTGACGATGCGCCACATGTGCTTGGTCGGCGCCTCCAGCCGCAGGATTTCCTCGACCACGGTCGGGATGCGCGACGGATCGGCCGCCAACTCCTCGGCAAGGCCGGGCGTTTCCAGGACATAGGCCATGCCGCCGGCCAGCGCGTTGGTGGTGGTCTCGTTGCCGGCCACCAGCAATTGCTGGATGATCGACAGCGCCTCGGGCAGGGTCAGCAGGCGGCCATCGTCCAGGGTGGCGTTGGCCAGGTCGCTGATGATGTCGTCCTTGGGCTCGTCCCGGCGGCGCTCCACCACCTTGGCGAAATACTGGTGCATGTCGACCACCGAGCGCGCGCCCTGAAGCTGTGCCTCGCGGCCGCCCATCTGGCTCAGGCTGGCGATGACGTCGTCGGACCAGCGCTTGAAGCGCCGCAGGTCGGCGCGCGGCACGCCCAACTGGTCGGCGATGACGAAGACGGGCAGGGGAATGGCGAAACTCTCGAAGAAGTCGCATTCGGTGGCCTTGGCCATCTCGTCGATCCGCTCGTCGCAGATCTGCGTGATGTAGGCTTCCATGGAGTTGACCCGGGCGGCGCTGAACGCCTTGTTCACCAGGTTGCGGTAGTCGCGCTGGGCGGGCGGGTCCTGGGTCAGCATGGTTTCCACGGTGGGAAAGCCCTGGGCCATGATGGCTTCCACCTCGGGATCGCGCTGGCCGCGCGCGCTCATCAGGCTGCCGAACCTGTTGGAGAAGGTCTTCCAGTCGCGCAGCACGTCGTGCACCAGCTTGTAGGGCGTCACCAGCCAGACGTCGCGGCCCGGGATCGGGCTGTTCGGCAGCTTGTAGACCGGCGCCTCGGCGCGCGCCGCCGCGTAGAACGCGAACGGGCACTCGACCGTCTCGGGGTCGAAGAAGTTCATCGTGTCGAGCTTGGTCATCGCCGCACCTTTTCCCCTTTTGGCAGGAGAGTGGTCCGATCCGGATCATGGGACAAGAGGGCTGTGCGCGGCACCTGTAAGGGATGACGACAAGGGGTTGAAAGAAAAAGGGGCACCGAAGCGCCCCTTTCCATCCCCTCGTGGCCGGGATTACTCGGCGGCGATGGCCGTATGCGGATTGCTCTGCGTCGCCCGCTTGCCCTTGCCCTCGATGTATTCGTCGATGACCTCATGGTAGCGGCGGATGCGCGCTTCCTGGCCCGACAGGTACACGCCCTTGTAGGCGCGGCTGCGGAAGCCGA
>JBKJNE010000002.1:0-11038 GCA_046596015.1 Alphaproteobacteria bacterium | reverse complement strand
GGGCGCCAATGTCGAGATCATGGACGCCGCGCATCACGATCTGGTGCTGGCGGTGACCAGCCACTTGCCGCACCTGATCGCCTACACCATCGTCGGCACCGCCGCCGACCTGGAGACGGTGACCCAGTCGGAAGTGATCAAGTTCTCCGCCGGCGGCTTCCGCGACTTCACCCGCATCGCCGCCTCGGACCCGACGATGTGGCGCGACGTGTTCCTCAACAACAAGGACGCCGTGCTGGAGATGCTGGGCCGCTTCACCGAGGACCTGACCGCCCTGCAGCGCGCCATCCGCTGGGGCGACGGCGACACCCTGTTCAACCTGTTCACCCGGACGCGGGCGATCCGCCGCGAGGTGATCGACGCAGGCCAGGAAACACCGGCGCCGGATTTCGGCCGGCCTCACGGCAAGGGGTGAGATCCACGCGTTTCAATTTCATATTAATTTCGGTGACATAGTTTCGGTGACAGTGCACTTAATGATGAGCACTCCCGAAACGTGGTTCGATAATTAAATGCACTGTCACCGAAATTTGGATCGGTGTGGGCGCAACTTTCCCGCCGCAAGAGCGTTACAGGGCAGCAACAACAAGAATGGAGAGGCTGATGTCTCGCAATGTACTGATAGGCTTGGTGGCTGCTGTCGTGATTATCGTCGGCGTCCTCTTCGCCACCGGGTTCTGGAGCGCCGACGTGAAGGATGCGGGCAAGTTGCCCGAGGTCGACATTTCCACCGAGCCGGGCCGCGCGCCCGACGTCGACCTGGATTCCAAGAAGGTCGAGATCGGCACCGAGGAACGGACGGTCGAGGTTCCCAAGGTCGAGACCGAGGAAAAAGTCATCGATGTCCCGGTCGTCGGCGTGAGCGACGGCACCAAGGACTAATCGTCCGGGCGCCCGCGGACCGCTAGGCGTCGCGGGCGCCCACCACTTCATCCAGTACTTTTCAGATCATCAGCGCGGCCACGAACAACGCCGACGCGGTCGCGCTGGCGATTGTCCGCGCCGTGTTCCACGCCGTCCACACCGTCAGGTAGCGCGCCCACAAATCGCCTTCCTGCTCCGGCGCGGCGCGGGCGAGGGCGCTGTTGAGCGGCACGTTGAACGCCATGGTCATTCCGAAGCATCCGATCACGTAGAGTAGGCTGCCGGCCAGCGCCAGCTTGCCCGCCGGCCCGTCCAGCGCCGGCAGCGAAAGTCCCGCCACTACCAGGCACGCCAGCGCGGTACCCATGAACGCCAGCATGAACACCGGGTTGATCACCGCCACGTTGATCGATTTCATCGCCGCCGCGCCGTCCGCCGGCGGCAAGCGGCCCAGCGCCCGCATGATGAAGGCCGAGAAACCGTAAAAGATGCCGCCGACGATGCCGCTGCCCATGGCGGCGACGAAGGCGAGGATGGTGAAGGCGCGCTCGCCCAGTCCGGCTGTTTCCATGTGATGTCTCCACAGGCGGGACGCCTGGTTTTTCGCTTCGTCGGTCGCCATGAAGATACCGGCGCCGGACGCCTTGGCAACCCTGGCCAATCCCTTGCAATTGCAACCGTGGGGAACCGCGCGGTGTTGCGGTATAGTTACCGCAGGGGAGACGTCGATGCCTGGAACCGCCAGAGCCATGCTGCCGCTCGTGCTGTCGCGCCGTCTCGATACGGCCGCGTCCGCGCTGTTGCGTACCGACGGCCGCGCGGTGGACTTCAGCCTGCCGGCCGGCGAGCCGGCGCTGGTGCCGCCCGACTCGGTATCGTGGCGGGTGTTCAGCAATCCGGTCTCGGTGTTCATCGGCGGCGTCGCGGCCGTGATCCTCGAACTGGCCGAGCCTGGTGTGCGCACGGGCGTGTGGGAGCATTCCACCTTCCGCAGCGATCCCATGCGGCGGCTGCGGCGCACCGGCCTTGCCGCCATGGTCACGGTCTATGGCGCGCGCAGCGTGGCGCGGACCATGATCGCGGGAGTCGTACGCATGCACGGCAAGGTCAACGGCGGGACGCCGTCGGGGCCGCCTACCGCGCCAACGACGCGGATCTGCTGACCTGGGTGCAGGCGACCGCCAGCTTCGGCTTTGCCGAAGCCTACAGCCAGTACGTCCGGCCGCTGTCGCTGGCGGAGAAGGACCGCTATTACGCCGAGGGCGACGCCGCCGCCCGGCTCTACGGCGCCACCGCCGCGCCCATGTCCGAAGCCGAGCGCGCGGCGCTGTTCGATGCCATGCGCGGCCGGCTGGAGCCGTCGCCCATCGTGTTCGAGTTCCTCGATATCATGGGCCGCGCGCCGATCTTTCCGGCGCCGCTCCGCCCGGCCCAGCGCCTGCTGGTACGCGCCGCCGTCGACCTCACGCCGTGGTGGGTGCGCGACCTGCTCGGCCTCCATCGCGCCCATGGCCTTAGGCCGTGGCAGGCGCCGCTGGTACGGCAGGCCGCGAAGTTCTCCGAGCACGTCATGCTGGCGTCGAGTCCGGCGGTGCAGTCGTGCCTGCGCCTCGGCCTGCCCGCCGACTACCTCTACCGCTGAAGCCGATCGAATCGCCCGTCGTCGTCAGCCCGCCAGCAGCGGGAAGCTGACGCCGATGGCCCAGGCGAAGGCGGCGGCGTTGGCGATGCCGCCCACCAGCGGATGGCCGGTTCGCCGCCCGGCCCAGCGGCTGAACAGGCCGTAGACGACGAAGAACAGCACGATCACCGGCACGATGATCGCCAGGAAGAACAGCCGCTCGAAATCCAGGGCGACGGCCAGCCCCAGCGACGCCAGGAACGCGAGCTTCGACACGGCGTAGCCTCCGCGCGCCGCGCCGGCGCCGCCGGTCATCCACTCGTCGGCGGTGAAATAGGCCAGCGTGCCCGCCAGCAGGGCCAGAATCAGCGGCAGGCGGGCCGTTCCCGGCGCGAACGACGCCGCATAGGCGTCGATCGGCCAGACCAGCGCGACGAACACATAGAAAATAACAGCCGCCGTCGCTGCGGCCAGCGTGCTCCAGCGCGCAGGCGGCGATGCTGCTGGCGGCGTGCGCCGGCGCATCCAGGCGAGGCAGGCGAATGTCAGGATGCCGTAAAGCGCGAAATGGCACGCCAGATAGTCGGCCACCAGCACCGGCAGGAAATGCGTCGGCAGCACCCGCAGCAGCAGCGGCGTGGCAATGGCCGGCAGCAGCAGCGGCAGCCACAGGCGCCGCCAGCCCAGCGACGCACCCACGGGCGGATCCGATACCACCGGCAGCAGCCGCGACAGCGGCCGGGCCAGCAGCACGCACCCGGCCAGCAGCAGCATGATCCATGGCCCGCGCCGGTCCAGCCAGGGCGGCTCCGTCCGCGCCGTGCCGAGTGACGCGTCGAGCCAGGCGACGGCCTCGCGCAGGCTGTCGCGGCTGTACAGCACGCTGAGGTGTTCGGTGCCCGGGCTGAACGCCGCCCGCCTGCCCGTTCCCCTGGCCGGATCGCCATAGGTCACGCCTTCGCGTGGCGACGGCGTCACCAGGCCCACCGCGCGCAGCCCCTCGCGCCGCAGCATCGCTTCCCAGCCGCCGGTGATGACCAGCAGGTTGCGCGGGCCGTCCCGCGTCACCGCCGGCGAGAACATCGACACGGCGATGGTGGCGGCCACGTCCGGCGTCTGCCGCGCGAAGCGCACGACGATGTCGGACGCCATGGAATGACCGAGCACCGCCAGCCGCCCATCCCCCAGCCTGCGCGCATGGCCGGCGACGCGGGCCGTCTCGCCGACCAGGGTCCGGGTCGCGCCGGTCTCCTGGGTGATGCTGCCGGTCAGCGGCGCCGGATTGCGGCCGTGGCCGGCGAAGTCGAACGTCACCGCCGTATAGCCGTTGCGGGCGAACGTCACCGCGAAGGCCTGCATCAGTTGCCGCGACCCGGCGAAGCCGTGCGCGATCACCACCACGGGCGTCCTTTCGCCGCCGGACGGCCGGTAGACGGTGGCGGGAACGTGCCCGATCTCCACCTGCTCGACCGTCAGCCCTTCCGTGGCCGCGCGCAGCTGCCATAGGGACGCCGCGATGGCGGCCAGCGCGACGGCAGCCCAGATACGGTTCAGGTATTTCCCCATCGCGCGTCGTACTCCCTCGCGCCGCCTGTCCCTTCTACGCCTGTCGGCGTGCCTCGACCAATGGGGTTGACGCGGCACCTGCATGGCCTGACGCTGACAGCCCCAAGCGGAGGGGATGGAACATGACATGGATCACCGACGAGATGCGCGGCATCGTCGGCAAAGTCATGCGCGAGGCCGTGTCCCATCCCATCGCCCTGTCGGACATCCGCAAATGGGCCATGGCCGTCCATTGGCCGGAACCGCCGCCGCGGCAGTACTGGGACGAGGGCTATGCCGCGCGGTTCGGCGGCATTGTCGCGCCCGAGGATTTCAACCCTTTCGCCTGGATGGCGGCGCGGCCTACGCCCGACGACCCGCCGATCTCCATGAGCGCGTTCCGCGAGTCCGAACTGGGCGTCGCGACTCCCGACTACAAGGCGATCCTGCTGACCGAGATTCGCGCCCGCCACGGCGCGCCCATGCGCCCCGGCGACGTGATCCGCTGCGTCTGGAAGATCACCGACTACATGGAGCGCGAGGGACGAATGGGGCTGATGCTCTACACGACGCTGTCGCAGGAATTCAGCAACCAGCGCGGCGAGTGGGTGCGTACCCTCGACTCCGTTTCGCGAGGTACTGATGCCAGACCCGAACAGCCTGGGCGTCGGCGACGAGATCCCCGCCTTCTCCCGCGAGGGCACGGTGCACCACTGGAACCGTTACGCAGCGGTGAACTACGAGTTCGCGGGCCACCACCGGGATGACGAGGTGGCGCGGCACGAAGGCTTTCCCGCGCCGTTCGCCATGGCGCCGCTGCTTCACGCCTACCTGCACGCCATGTTGCGGGCGTGGGCGGGACCATCGGCGCGCATCGCCGCCGTCGGCATGCGGCTGCGCGGACCGTTCCTCAAGGGCAGGACCATGACGGCGGGGGGCAGGATCACCGCCGTCCGCACCGAAGCCGGCGAGACGGTCGCCGATCTGGAGCTGTGGATGGACGACGACACCGGCGCGCGGCTATCGACGGGCACGGCGACGGTGGCATTTCCCGGTTGAGCAAGCGCCGTCTGTTTTCAGCGCGCGCGCAGGATAATCCGGTTTACCTCACCGACGAACGGGCCGAGACTGCGGCCAGGGAAATCGGGGAAATCGCATGCGTTGGTACTATGGCTGGAACGTGCTCGCCGTCGGAGTGCTGTTCCAGGCGCTGATCGTCGGCATCTGCTTCACGTGCTTCACCTTCTGGGTCAATCCGTGGGTCGAGGAGTTCGGCGTCGGCCGGGCGGACGTGATGATCGCGGTCGCCGCGTCGACCATCGGCACCGGCGTGATGATGCCCTTCGCCGGGCGGCTGATGGAACGCATTCCCATACGGGTGCTGATCTGCACCGGCACCATCGTCCTCGCCATCGGCGTGGTGCTGATCTCCAGGGCCACGGCGTTGTGGCAGATCATCGCGCTCTACGCCACGCTGATCGCCTTCGGGTATGCATTCGCCGCCACCCTCGCCGGACAGACGCTGGCGGTGCGCTGGTTTCCGTCGCGCATCGGCTTCGCCGTCGGCATCGTGTCGCAGGGCTCGTCGCTGGGCGGCGTGATCATGCCGCCGCTCTGCACCTTCCTGCTGGGACATTATGGCTGGCGGGACGCCAACATGATGCTGGCGGGCCTGGTCGTCGTGATCGTGCTGCCCGTGGTCTGGCTGTTCGCCCGCTTCCCCCGGGAAGGCGAACTGGAGACGCCGCGGGTCAGCAGGCAGGCCGTCCCCGTGGCGACGGCGCCGCGGGGCGAGTGGACGACGGCGCGCGTCATGAAGGACCGGATTTTCTGGATCCTCGGCGTCACCTTCCTGTGCCCGGCCATCAGCTATTACGCGTTCCAGCAGAATCTCGCGCCGTTCTCGGTGGAACTGGGATTCCGGCCGCAGGCGGCGGCCGCGCTGGTCTCGTTGTTCTCCGCCGCCACCATCGGTGGCCGCTTCCTGTTCGGCATGATGGCCGACCGGATCGACCCGCGCATCCCGTACTGGATCGCGTCGGCCTGCATCGGCCTGTCGCTGGTGGTGACGCCGTTGCATCCCGGCTATCCCGTCATGCTGGGCGCCGCGGCGCTGATCGGCCTGGGATCGAGCGGCCTGATGCCGGTGGTCTGCGTCATGGTGGGGCAGAACTATGGCTCGGCCGCGTTCGGGCGGGTGATGGGGCTGGTGATTCCGTTCTTCTCGCTGGCGGCAGCGGCTGGCCCGGTGCTGTCGGGCGCGGTGCGCGACGGGACGGGCAGCTACGTCTATGCCTTCGTGATCTACCTGCCCGCCATGGCCGCGGCGGCGTTCGCCATGCTGGTGATGATGCGCGGCACCGCCGGTTCCGTGGCGCCTGCCGATGGACCCGCGAAGGCGGCCGTATAGAGCGGCCTGCGATCAGGCAGCGCCCGGGCGCGGGTATGACGGCAGTAACATTGGTGCGCTACAGGATTTCCAGCACCGATTCCGGCGGACGGCCGATGCGCGCCTTGCCGCCTGCCAGCACGATGGGCCGCTCGATCAGCACCGGGTTGTCCGCCATGGCCTTGACGAGCTGCGCGCGGGTCAGCGACGGGTTATCCAGCGACAGTTCCTTGTAGGGCGGCTCCTGCCGGCGCATGGCCTCGCGCGGCTCCTTGCCCAGCTTTTTCAGGATCGTGTCCAGCTCGGCCGGCGACGGCGGCGCCTTCAGATACTCGATCACCTCGGGCTCGATCCCCTTCTGCCGCAGCAGCGCCAGGGTCTCACGCGACTTGGTGCAGCGCGGGTTGTGATAGATGGTCGCTTTCATGGCCGGGTCCCCTGTTGTCCGGCGTCTCTAAAACCACGCCGCGCCGGCGGGCGCAAGCGGCCGCGCAGTTGAGATTCACTATCACCGTAATTGACACTCATTCGCACTACGCTATATACAAACTCATCGGGAGTGCGAATCGAATGTACGTCTGCATCTGCAACGCCTTGCGCGAAAGCCAGATCCGGGAACTGGCCGTGGAACGCCCGGCCGCGTCCGCGGAAGAGATATATGCCGTCCTCGGCGTCGATCCCGACTGCGGCACCTGCCTGTACTACGCGCAAGACGTGATCGATGCTGAACGGGCCAAGCTCGCCGCTCCCGTGGAGCTGGTCTCGCTCTGATCCGTCGCGCCGCCGCGTAAGTTTTTGACCGGGGCGGGCAACGGACCTATCCTGATTACCGGACGTTTATCGTCGAGTCCGGCGATCAAGGAGGGTGTCATGAAGGGCGACAAGAAGGTTATCCAGTTCCTCAACCAGGCCCTCAAGAACGAGCTCACCGCCGTCAACCAGTACTTCCTGCATGCCCGCATGCTGAAGAACTGGGGGCTGAACAAGCTCGGCGACTACGAATACGAAGAATCCATCGACGAGATGAAGCATGCGGACAAGCTGATCAACCGCATCCTGTTCCTCGAAGGCCTGCCCAATCTGCAGGACCTGCACCGGCTGCGCATCGGCGAGAACGTCGCCGAGATTCTGAAGGCCGATCTCGACACCGAAATGGAAGCCTGCCCGCTGCTGCGCGATGCCATCGCCCATTGCGAGACGGTGCGCGACTACATCTCGCGTGAACTGTTCGAGGACATCCTGGAGTCGGAGGAGGACCATATCGACTTCCTCGAGACCCAGCTCGACCTGATCGAAAAGGTCGGCATCCAGAACTATCTTCAGTCCCAGATGGGCGGCAGCGACGAAGGGGGAAGCTGAGGCTTATCCCCTGAAGGTTGTCACCCCCTACCTACCGCTTCGCCGACATTCGCGAAGCCATCCCGCTTCACCAGGGCGCTGAGTTCGGCCTTGATCCGCTTCACCAGCCCGGGACCCTCATACGCCAGCGCGGTATAGAGCTGGACGACGGACGCGCCGGCGCGGATGCGGTCATAGGCGTCCTGCCCCGAGGCGATGCCGCCGACGCCGACCATCGGGATCTTGCCGCCGGTCAACCGGTACATGGTCTTGATGTTCTCCAGCGCCAGATGCCTGAGCGGCGCGCCCGACAGTCCACCGGTCTCGCCTTTCAGACGGCTGCGCAGGCTGTCGGGGCGGCCGATGCTGGTGTTGCCGATGATCAGGCCGTCGATGTCGTGCTCCAGCGCCAGCGCGGCGATGTCCTCGCATTGCGGCAAAGTCAGGTCGGGCGCCAGCTTTACCAGCAGCGGCGGCTTGCGCACCCGGCTCATCTGCTCGCGGGTGGCGATCAGCGCGTCGAGCAGGGGCTTGAGCGAATCGCGGGTCTGCAGCGCCCGCAGGCCCGGCGTGTTGGGCGACGAGATGTTGATGGTGTAGTAGTCGCCCAGGCCGGAAAACCGCTGCAGCCCGTTGACGTAGTCGCCGACCCAGTCGTCCGACTCCTTGTTGGCGCCGATGTTGATGCCGATCTTGCCCATGCGCGACGCCGCGCGCCGTTCCGACAGGCGGCGGGTGACGACATCGGCGCCATCGTTGGCGAAGCCGATCCGGTTGATCACCGCCTCGTCCTCGACCAGCCGGAAGATGCGCGGCCGCGGATTGCCCGCCTGCGGGCGCGGCGTCACCGTGCCCACCTCGACGAAGCCGAACCCCAGCTTCAGCATGGCGTCCGGCACCTCGGCGTTCTTGTCGAAGCCGGCGGCGAGACCGATGGGATTAGGCAGCCGGATGCCCAGGAAGGTGGTCTCCAGCTCGGGCGTTCCGGCGGTATCGCTGCCCAGCAGCCCGGCCAGCGGCGAGGTCAGCAGCTGCAGCGTCAGGCGGTGCGCCTTCTCGGCGTCGATCTTCATCAGGATCGGCCGGATCAGCTTGTAGGGATCACGCATCTTCCAGGCTTTCCGGAAACAGGTGGCCCTCGCCGTCGCGCCACGGCAGCGGATCGACGCGCTGGGCGGCGGACGCGGGCAGCGGCGCGTAGAGATGCGGAAACAGGGCGCCGCCGCGCGACGGCTCCCATTTCAGCGCGTCCGGTGGCAGGCGCGCCGTGTCGACCTGCACCAGCACCAGATCGTTCTGGCCCGCGAAGTGCCTGGCGGCGGTTTCGCGCGCCTGTTCGGCGGTCGAGAAATGGATGAACCCGTCGGCCCGGTCGACGGCCGATCCGGCATAGCTGCCGCTGTCCATGGCCTGCGCCCATTCGGCGCCCGGACAGATCTTGTAAACCAGTCGGGTCATGTCGCGGGCACGCTACCGCAACGGCGCGAGGGTGAACAGCGCGTTTCGGGACGCCGTGTCCGCGCCGTCGCTACTTCGCCGACGTCAGCTTCTCCAGCAGATCGGGCGCGTCGAAATACGCGCCGTTGGCCAGCTTGTGATGACCCCACTGGCGCGGCGCGTTCGGCCCGGTACCGCTGTTGCCGTTGGCGTCGAACAGGCTGCGGGTCTCGCCATCGCGGTAGTACAGCCTGCGCAGGCGGTCGTATTCCACCAGCAGATAGTTGTCGCGGGTCACGCCTTCCCACGCGCCCACGTGCCTGATGTCATGGGTCGCGCCATCGATGCTCAGCACCAGGCGGCTGCCGTCCGGGATCTCCGGCAGCTTGGCGGCGCCCGGCGCGCGCAGGCCACCATCGAGCAGCAGCAGGTAGTTGCTGCCGTCGGTGTGGATCGTGTCGTAGGCCAGAGGCTTGCCGTCGGCGCCCAGCGTGACGCGCCAGATCAGGCCGTCGAGCGGCTGGGCCTTGAACCAGATGAAATAGCTGATCTGCAGGACCGGCTCGCCCTTCCACTTCGCCTGCGAGAACCTGGCGTAGGCCACGGCGGCGTTGTACTCGCTGGCGATCTTGCCGTCCTTCCAGACCGGGATGACCATGGATTCGTCGGGCTCGCCGGTGACGCGGACCATGGGCGCGAAGCTGCCGATCAGCCGCTCGGCCGCCTCCTCCTTGGGCTTGGGAATCTTCAGTTCCTTGGAGCGCGACTGGTTGACCACGAGTTTCACCGTATAGGCCGACATGGGCTTGGTGCCCATGGGCTCGAACACGGTGGTGCCCATGGCCGCCGGGGGCGCGGCGGCGGTCAGCGCGGCGAGCTGCTCGGGGGTACGGACGGCGGTTTTGGCCGGCGCGGCGTCCGAACCGCCCACGACGGCACGCGGCGGCAGCGCTTTGTGGGCGTCGGGCTTCTGGTGGTCGAAGGCGCGCAGCGAATCGGCGCAGGCCTTGGTGCTCGTCACCGGGTCGCGCTCCAGCCTGCCGTAAAGTTCGCCCCGCTTCACGGCCGGTAGGTTGCCGATCTCGATGGCGCGCTCGTCCTTGTCGGCCTGCACCAGATGGTCGACCCACTCGGTGCGCTGGGCGGCGTTCAGCGCGGCGAAGTCGTAGCTCGCCAGGAAGCGGTTCAGCCGGAAATAGGGGAAACCCTCGATGCGGGCATACTCGGCGTCGATGGTGCCGGCCTGCTGTACGACGGCGTCGATGGCCGCGTATTCGGACATGCACTTCTCGACGGCGGGGTCGCCCTTGCGCCATTCGCCGGTGGGAGACAAGGCCATCAGCCCGATGGCGGCGGCGGCAACGAAAACGGCTTTCAGCAATCCCTGCTCCATCGGTGGGGGCCTGTACCTTGTATACCAGATGATGTGATCTGGACCATTCAGGCCGCGAGCTTGCCTGCCAGCGCGTCCGCCAGCAATGCCCGGCTGTTGTCCAAGCCGTACAACGCGAAGAAAGATCCCATGCGCGGACCTTGGCTCTGGCCCAGCAGCGTCTCGTAGAGCGCCCTGAACCAGTCGCGCAGCGGCTCGAACCCGTGCGCCTTGCCCACGGCGTAGACCTCGTTCTGGATGTCTTCGGCGGTGGCGTCGGCGGGGAGTCCGTTCAGCGCCGCCGCCATGTCGGCCAGCGCCGCGCTCTCGCGGTCGTCGGGCTGGCGGAACCGCTTGTTAGGCTTCACGAAGTCGTCGTAATAGGCCACCGCGAAGCGCACCAGCCGGTCGAGCAGCGGATGGGTCGCCGGCGTCGCGCCCGGCGCATACTGGCCGATGAAGCCCCACAGGG
>JBKJNE010000552.1:0-2630 GCA_046596015.1 Alphaproteobacteria bacterium | reverse complement strand
CGAGTCGCTGGCCATCAACCTCTACCTGGTGAAAAGGCAGGGCGGGAGCCTGGCGCCGAAGGATGCCAGGGAAGAGGGCAAGGCGACACAGTGGAGCATGTGGGCGCTGACCGAGCTGGAGGACGCGTTCATCGCGCTGCTGGTCCGCCATCCCCGGATCAACTTCATGCCGCCGGACGCCAAGGTCGAGGCCGACATGCGCGCCAAGCTGGAGCGGCCGCTGAAGGTGCTGGAGCAGCACCTGGCCGGCAACGATTACATGCTGGGCGACCGGTTCACCGTGGCCGACGTCAACGTGGCGGGCGTCATGTCGATGTCGCGGATCATGGACTTCGACTACTCGCCCTATCCCCACGTCAGGAAGTGGTTCGAGGCGTGCATGGCGCGACCGGCCATGGCGGCGGCAGCGGCACTCTAGCGTAGCCCGGGTTCTCCCGAACGCGGGATGATCTTGCGGAGGTAGCGATCATGAAGAACACCAGGGTGCTCGTCGCATCGCGTCCCGATGGGATGGTGACGGGCCAGAACTTCCGGGTCGAGCAGGGCGAGGTGCCGGTCGCGGGCGACCGCGAGTTCCTCATCGAGGTCGCCTACCTGATCGTCACGCCGCCGCTGCGGATGTGGCTGACCTCGGGCGGCCTCAGCGGCAAGCCGGTGCCGCTGGGCGCACCCATGCGCTGCGCCGGGCTTGGCAAGGTGATCGAATCGCGCCATCCGGAGTTCCCGGTAGGCCAGCTCGTCACCGGCGACATGGGCTGGCAGCACTATGTGGTGTCGGACGGCGCGGCGAAGGCGCCGGTCGCCAAGGCGAAGGTTCGCGAGGGGCTGCCGCCCAGCACCCTGCTGCATGTGCTGGG
The DNA here is from genome assembly GCA_046596015.1 of Alphaproteobacteria bacterium. Classification (GTDB taxonomy): domain Bacteria; phylum Pseudomonadota; class Alphaproteobacteria; order SMXS01; family SMXS01; genus RI-34. The sequence goes on along the minus strand of JBKJNE010000552.1, from coordinate 1,773 downwards.
CAGCGGCGGGCGGACCGCCTATTTCGGGCTGACCGAGTATTGCAAGCCCAAGCTCGGCGACACCATGGTGATCTCGGGCGCCGCGGGCAATGTCGGCTCCATCCTCGCCCAGCTCGCGCGGATGCAGGGATGCCGCGTCATCGGCATCGCCGGCAGCGACAGGAAATGCAACTGGCTGACCAAGGAGCTGGGCTGCGCCGGCGCGGTCAACTACCGCAACGACGACCTGGCCATGCGGCTGGGCCAGCTCTGTCCCGACGGCATCGACATCTTCTTCGACAATGTGGGCGGCGAGACATTGGACGCGGCGCTCGGCCTGATCGCGCCGCGCGCCCGCGTGGTGCTGTGCGGCGCCACGTCGCAGTACAACAACGACGCCCACTGGTACGGTCCGCACAACTATTTCAACCTGGTCTACAAGCAGGCCGAGATGCACGGCTTCTACATTGCCAACTTCGCCGGCCGGTTCGAGGAGGCGGTGGGCCGCCTCGCGCCCATGGTCGCCGACGGCAGGATCAAATACGCCGAGGACGTGCTGAACGGCCTGGACCAGGCGCCCCAGGCGCTGATCCGTTCGCTGACCGGCGAGAATTTCGGCGTCCAGCTCGTCAAGGTGTCGGACGCCGCCGACAGGTAGTGGCTATTTCAGCTTGCGCTTGAACAGCGCCAGCATGTTGTCCCAGTGCCGCTCGGCCGCCGGTTTGTCGTAGATCGGCAGATCGGGCATGGTCCAGCCGTGCTGCACGCCGGGATAGATCTCCAGCTTGTGGCGCGGGCTCGCCTTCGCCAGCGCCGCCCTGATATCGTCGGTCTCGGTGGGGCCGAGGAACGGGTCGATCCCGGCGACCGCCACATAGACGTCGCCGGTGATCTTGCCGACGTGTCTGTGCGGGCTGTCGGGCTGATCGGTGGCGAGGCGGCCTGCGTGGAACGCGGCGGCGGCCACGACCCGGTCGGGGAACTCGGCGGCCGCTGTCAGCGACTGGGCGCCGCCCATGCAGTATCCGGTGGTGCCCACCTTGCCGCCCTTAACCTCGGAACGGCTGGACAGGTAGTCGAGGAAGGCGGCCGTGTCGCGCTTCGACGTGGTCGGCGTGATGGTCATCACCATCTTCATCATCTCGTCGCGGTCGTCCGGCAGCTTCAGCGGCTTGGCCGGGCCGAAGCGGTAGAACATGTTGGGCAGCAGCACCGAATAGCCGTTGTCCACCAGCCGGTCGGCGAAGTCGTAGAGCGCGGGCCGCAGGCCGATGCCGTCCATGTAGACGATCACGCCGGGCGCCGGATCGCTGCCGTGGAAGAAGTAGCCGTCGGCGTTGCCGTCGGCGGTCTTGATGCTGATCGCTTCCCTGGCCATCGGTATCTCCCCAGATTGAAAATCGCGGCAGCATAGCACGTCCGGAACCGGATTCAGCACGCGTGCTGTATTGTCTGGAAACGGCTTGGAGGGTAGTGTGCGGCCAACGGCCCTTGCGAGATGAGGGATAGATCAGGAGACGGCGGATGAACGTTCAAAACCCCAACGTGATGAAACCGGGAGAGGCGCGCACACCGGGCCAGAGCACCAAGGACGTCATCCTGCGCGACCCGATCGCGGCGCCCCAGCCCATCGTGACCGAGCGGTACCAATACCTGGGAGACTCGGACATCCCGTTTGACCGCTACACGTCGCGCGCGTTCTACGACCTGGAGATGAAGAAGCTGTGGCCGAAGGTGTGGCAGTGGGTGTGCCGCGAGGAGCACATCCCGGAGCCGGGCGACCACATGGTCTAC
>JBKJNE010000494.1:0-3853 GCA_046596015.1 Alphaproteobacteria bacterium | reverse complement strand
GGTGATCCCGGCAAGCCGCCGTGCGGTGCCGACCGACGGGCAGGTCCAGCGCACCAGCCCGTAGGGGTTGCCGCAGATCACCGGCTCGGGCTGGCACGACCGTTCCCTGAGACGCCGCCACATGGACGAGGCGCTCATGGCGGCAAGCACCGGCCGCAGCTCGCGCGCGCCTTCGGCGACGGCAGCCTCGAGCGCAAGCGGCAGTTCGCCGGCCTCGGGATAGAACGGCGACAGCGTCTCGGCACGGGCCGCGTCCTCGGCGGCCCAGAGCACTGCGTCCACGATCATCGCGACCGCCTCCTGGTAGCCGGGCACCGCCTTCAGCCCGGCGGTCGCGAGCATTGCGAGCACATTGGTGTTTACCGTGCAGTCGGCCATGCCGGGTTCGACACCCGGCCGCATCCATGTCTTGAACGCGCCGACCCTCGGCCAGGCCGGCCCCGGCTGAACGGTATCGGCCAGACGGTGGCTGACGACCGTGCGGCAGGCGGTGCGGCGCAGGTCGTCGAGCGAAAGCCGGTCGGCCTTCCACAGCAGCAGCGCGAACAGGGATGTGTCGTCGGCGTCGTCGGGCAGCTCCGGCGCCCAGGCGGGGCGACCGCCCAGCGGCCAGAAGCGGAACCCGCCGGTGCTGGGATTACGGCACCGTTCCAGCGCGCGCAGTGAGGCGTCATGGCCTGGGGAACCGAGCGTCCGGCCAGCATGGGTGCCGAGCGCGCGCAACACCTGCGCGGTGGCGAAGCCGTTGCGGTCATCCAGGTCCATGCCGCCGCCGGAGACGCGGCAGGCGTAGAAACCGTCCTGATGCTCGACGCCCGGCGGGCGCGATTTCAGGGCCGCAGACCCACCTGCAACCATGGCTTGCCGTCCTCGCTCACGCCGAAGCCGATCATGCCGTGGCGGCCCGACTTGTCGGGGGCGCCGTTGCCCAGCATGGCTTCGTAGATGGCCGTATCCCAGCCGTAGCGCTTGGCCAGCTCGCGCAGCTTGCGGCTGACCGCCTCGTCGCCGCCCAGCACAGGCCCGGCCTGGACGAAGAAGCCGGCCGCGACCAGCCGCCCGTCCATGGTGGCGAGGCTGAGGCCGGCGGTGCCGGGCAGCAGGTACTCGTCGCACGGACGGCCGGTAAGATGGGCCGCCAGGTCGATGACGGACGCGGCGTCGAGGCCGCACCGGATCAGCAGCCGTTCGATCTCCCAAATCTCGGGCCGTTGCAGCCGGCCATAGAGCTCGACCGTGCCCGCGCCGCCGTCGATGCCCGCCATGCGCCAGATGACGCGGGACGGGATCGAATGCAGGATCGACGGACGCAGCAACTCGGCCGGCAGCTCGGCGCCCGCCATGTCGACATACAGCTTGTAGCGGTCGCGGTCGCCGTCATGGCGGCCGGCGACCCAGGCGCCGAAGCGCAGCGCCTGGCCGGGTTGAGGCACCAGCCAGTCGGGCACGCCGGTATTGACGCCCATACCCTGCAGCACCTGCATCGCGTGGCCGAGCTTTTCCCCTTCGGGCGTATCCGGTCCCGAAGCTTCCGAGGTCCACCGCACGGACGAGTCCCGCGACGACCACGACATCTCCACCGGAAATCCCGTGTTGGTCAGGCTGCTCGCCCGCCACGCGATCTCCGGCCAGCGGGAGCGCCGCATGTTGGAAAGTGCCGCACCGAGGGCCCGGCTCGCCCGTCGCGCCGCGAGTGGGGCGATGGGTCTCAGCCGGGTGAGCGCGGCATCCAGGGGCGCCGCTTCCGGCGCGATGCGTGCTGCGAAGGTCATAGCTGTATGGGCACCACTTCCTCGTCGGACGTCTGGAAAGCTAGACGCCTGAAATCTCCGTTGGTTCCAACCACCGTGTAACGGAACCGGAACTGTCTCTGGTCGGGGTCAAGCAGGGCGATCCGGAGCTTCACGTTGTCGGTCTGGGTACCCGGAATATCGAGCCGTTCGGCCCGGCTGTAGTTGTTCGCCGGGTCGTCATATTCCACGTCGATGAACACCTGCCGGACGCTGGTGATGTCGAACAGCGGAATGAACTCGATGCTCAGGGCCTGGTCGAACGGATCGTGGACCAGCAGGGCCGAGGACGTCAGCTCCTGGGGAAGCTGCTCCCGCACGGAGCCGTCCTTCAAATGGTGCTTGAGCGCGAAGGTGACGGTCCGCGTGTCCGGCGCGACGGGCTTGGGCGCCCGCAGCCTCCAGACCTGCGGCGGCGAGTCCGGCAGGACGATGAGGGTCTTCTTCATGTCGAAGCCGGCCGGGCCAAGCGCGCGCAGGGTGACCTCGGTCGAGGTGATGATGCCGGCGTCGATGTCTCCGGGCGTCACCGATATCTCGAGGAAGTCGAGCACGTCGTAGGGATTGATGAACAGCGTGCGGTCGGCGGTTCGCGACGCCGGCAGCTCGATGCTCGAGCGGTCGAAGTCCCACCCAGCGTCCGGGCTGAAGTGGAACTGCTGCTGCTGCTGGTAGTCCACGTCGTGGGTCGAGTTGAGGAACACAGTGAAGTCCTTGGGTCCCTTGTCGCCCTCGCGGAACACGAAGTCGCCGTGCTTGTGGTCGACCGCGTTGGCCGGATCGCCGTAGTCCAGCGCCACCTGGGCCGACGACAGGCCGATGCGGGCGAAGTCGATGGGCACCTCTGCTTGCACCTTGAACTCGCGGAAGAAGGGATCGTCCAGGTCCACCTCGGTGAAGTAGCTGTCCTTGTCCGCCAGGTCGCCCAGCAGCAGCCCGAAGAAGCCTTGCGGCGCATAGGTGCGGCGCGTGGCCTCGGCCCGGTTGTAGTGGAACGTCAGCTTCTTGCGTTCCTCCTGCCGGATGAATTTCAGCTTCAGGCTGACCACGCCCGGCATGGTGCTGGCCGTCGGGGTGGGTGTCGGCGTAGGCGTCGGCGTCGGAGTCGGAGTGGGTGTCGGGGTTGGAGTGGGTGTCGGCGTAGGGGTCGGAGTGGGCGTGGGCGTCGGAGTCGGGGTGATCGACCGCGGACGCGACAGGGTGCCGCGATAGGTCGACGGCTGGCTGCCGGGCACCTTGCCCTTGATCTTGGCGACGCGGTCGTTCTCGTCGCCGGTCGCCGGATTGCCCGGCGTGCCGCGCGCATCGCGGTCGCCATGGGCCTGCGGCGTGATCGCCAGGCTGGCGCCGGCGCGGGCCGCCAGGCCCACCGCCACGTCCATGCGCCGCATGGACAGGCGCATGTTGTGCTCGCGCTGCTGGTCGCCGGTCAGCGGCGTGTTGCCGCTGCCGGGCTGGGCGGCGGTCTCGAAGCTGGCATGCGCGTCGATTTCCACTTCCTTCGGCGGCACCAGCGTGTTCATCCAGGCGGTCAGCCGCGCCGCGCCGCGTTCGGTGCCAGTCCAGGTGGCGCCGTCGCCCTGGGCGATGCCGCTGGCGTTCTGGTAGCGATTGTCAGGCGTGCTGTTGTCCACATAGGCCCGGTAGGTCGGGCTGGGCGGCTGGGTGGCCCAGCCCGCCGGACCGACAGGCTTGTCGAAGTCGAAGAACAGGTGGAAGGTCTCGTCGCGCGCCGCCGCTGGCCAGGTGACCTCGATCGGGACATTGCCTTCCGGCGGCACATCGACGGTGAACTGGCCCTGCTGGTTGAGCGCCTGGGTGACGCCGTTCACCTTCACGGTGGCGCCCGCGCCCGTCACGGTGACGGTTTCCACGCTCGTCGCGGCCGCATTGGCGGGAACGTGGGTGACGGCCTGGCCTGCGGGAAGTGGCGTCGGCGTCGTTCCCGTCGGCGTCAGTACCGCAGGTTGCCGCACGGGCTGGCCTTGGACCTGCCCACCGGCCTGACCCGTTGCCTGGCCGCCCGCAACCTGACCGGCGGCCTGGCCAACCGCGCCGCCGAC
>JBKJNE010000288.1:0-4975 GCA_046596015.1 Alphaproteobacteria bacterium | reverse complement strand
CTCGCCCCAGCCGTCGTTGCGGGTGAGCGCGCCGCAGCCGATCGCCTTGCCGTTCTCGCGCACGATCCAGAAGGTGGTGCCGGGCTGCTGCAGGTCGGCGATCTGCGGCAGCCGGGTGCGGCCGCCGGGATACATGGTGAGGTAGAGCGCCCGGGCTTCGTCGAACATGGCCTGAACTTCGGGCTTGTCGGGGCTTTCGATGGCGATGGTCGGTCCGGTCATAGTGCCGCATTGAACCTTTCAAGGCCGGCTTCCAGATCGGCGATCAGATCGTCCGCATCCTCGAGGCCGGCGTGGAAGCGGATGAGGGGGCCGGCCCAGGTCGTCGCCGTTCTGACGCCCGACGGATCAGACGGTAGCACCAGGCTTTCGAAGCCGCCATAGGAGAACCCGATGCCGAAGTGCTCATAGCCGTCCAGCATGGCCGAAACCGCCGCATCGCTGCTTTGCTTCAACACGATGGAGAAGATGCTTGACGCGCCGGTGAAGTCGCGCCGCCAGATGTCGTGGCCCGGACAATCGGGCAGGGCGGGGTGCAGCACCCGGTCCACCTCCGGGCGCTGCTTCAGCCATGTGGCGAGCCTGAGCGCCGTCTCGCCGTATTGCTTCATCCGCGGCGCCAGCGTCCGCAGCCCGCGCAGCGCCAGGTAGCAGTCGTCGGGCGAGGCGGCATGGCCATACTGGTAACCGCTCCGCTGCAGCCGGGCGAGCGACGCCTGATTGGCGACGGCGGCGCCCAGCATGGCGTCCGAATGGCCGACCACATATTTGGTCAGCGAATGGATCGCCACGTCGGCGCCCAGGTCGAGCACTCGCAGGTTGAGCGGCGAGGCGCAGGTGTTGTCGTTGAGCACCACCGCGCCGCCCGCGTGGGCGGCGGCGGCGATGGCCGGAATGTCCTGGATTTCGAAGGTCAGCGAACCCGGGGATTCGGTGAACACGACCGTGGTGTTCGGCCGCATGAGTGCCGCGATGTCGGCGCCGACCAGCGGATCGTAATAGGTGGTCTCGATGCCGAGATCCTTCAGCACGCCGTCGCAGAAGCCGCGCGCCGGCTCGTAGACGCTGTCGGTCATCAGCAGGTGGTCGCCCGTCCTGACGAACGCCAGGATCGAGGCGGTGATGGCGGCGAGGCCGGAACCGTAGAGCACGCAGCCGGCGCCGCCCTCCAGCTCGGTCATGGCATCGGCCAGCGCCCACTGGGTCGGCGTGCCGCGCCGTCCGTAGTACAGTACCTGCTCGTTGCGACGCGCGACCGCCTGGCGGAACTCGGCCACGGTGGGGAACACGATGGTCGAGGCGTGATACACCGGCACGTTGATCATGCCGGGCGCGTATTTGCCGCCGCGGCCGCTGTGGACGATCCGCGTCGGCTTCTTCATCTCAGGTCTCTATGGGCAGATCGGTCCGGCCGCCCCATTCGGACCACGAGCCGTCATAGAGCGAGACGCGGCGATGGCCCAGGACGTGCAGCCCCAACGCCAGGATGGCGGCTGTAATGCCCGAGCCGCAGGTCGTGACGATGCCCTTGTTGAAGTCGACGCCGGCATCGACGAACACCTTGCGCAGGGCGTCGCGCCCCAGCAGGGTGCCGTCCGCGTTCAGCAGCGTCCGGTAGTGGACGTTCCTGCTGCCCGGAATATGGCCGCCGCGCACGCCGGGCCGCGGCTCGGGTTCCTGGGCGTTGAACCGCGACGGGCTGCGGGCGTCGAGGATCTGCTCGTGGCCGTCTGTCAGGTGGGCGATGATCTGGTCGGCCTCGCGGACCATGGTGGCGTTGGCGCGGGCGGTGAAGTGCCGCTCGCGCGACATCTCCGGCAGGTCGGCCAGCGGTTTGCCCTGGGACTTCCATTTCGGCAGGCCGCCGTCGAGCACCGAGACATCCTCGTGGCCGAACACCCGGAACATCCACCACACGCGGGCGGCGCTGAACAGGCCCGAGCCGTCATAGACGACGATGCGGTTGCCATCGCCCAGTCCCAGCTTGCGCATACGGCTGGAGAACTTCTCGGGCGGCGGCAGCATGTGCGGCAGCGGGTTGTCCAGGTCGCAAATCTCGTCGATGTCGAAGAATACCGCGCCGGGAATGTGCTCCATGGCGTATTCGGCGCGCGGGTTGCGTTTCTGGTCCGGCATATACCAGCTCGCATCGACGATGCGCAGGTCGGGCTGCTCGAGATGCTCCAGCAGCCAGTCGGTCGATACCAGTGCTTCGGTGGTCTTGATCATCTATGCCTCCAGCCAGTGGGGCACGGGCAGGCCCTTCTCGCGCAGGAACTTGGGGTTGAACAGCTTGCTCTGGTAACGGGTGCCGTAGTCGCAGAGCACGGTGACGATGGTGTGGCCGGGACCCAGCGCGTTCGCCAGCCGGACGGCGCCGGCCACGTTGATGCCGCTCGATCCGCCCAGGCAGAGGCCTTCGAACTCCAGCAGGTCGAAGATCAGCGGCAGCGCTTCCTCGTCGGGAATCCGGCACGGGAAATCGACCGGCGCGTCCTCCAGATTGGCGGTGATGCGGCCCTGGCCGATGCCCTCGGTGATCGAGCTACCCTCGGCCTTCAGCGCGCCGTGGGTGTAGTATTCGTAAAGCGCCGCGCCTTCGGGATCGGCCAGGCCGATCTTGATGGCGCTATTGCGCTCCTTCAGGAACATGCCGACGCCGGCCAGCGTGCCGCCGGTGCCGACGGCGCAGATGAAGCCGTCGATCTTGCCGTCGGTCTGCTCCCAGATCTCGGGGCCCGTGGTCTCGTAGTGGGCGCGGCGGTTGGCCTGGTTGTCGAACTGGTTGGCCCATATGGCGCCGTTCGGATTGGTCCTGGCGATCTCCTCGGCGAGCCGGCCCGACACCTTCACATAGTTGTTCGGGTCCTTGTACGGCACGGCCGGCACCAGGCGCAGGTCGGCGCCGCACAGCCGCAGCATGTCCATCTTTTCCTGGCTCTGGGTATCGGGGATGACGATCACCGACTTGTAGCCGCGCGCGTTGCCCACGAGAGCCAGGCCGATGCCGGTATTGCCGGCCGTGCCTTCGACGATAACGCCGCCCGGACGCAGCAGGCCCTTTTCCTCGGCATCCTTGATGATGCCCCAGGCCGCGCGATCCTTCACCGACCCGCCCGGATTGAGGAACTCGGCCTTGCCCAGGATCTCGCAGCCCGTCGCGTCCGAAACACGCTTCAGACGGATGAGCGGCGTGTTGCCGATGGTATCGACGAAGTCTCTCCGGACGGTCATGTTCTCGGTCGGCTCAATGGGGCAGGAAGAGACAACTTAGAGACTGGCCCCAAGCCGTTCAAGCATCCGCATGCGCCAGCATGGATTGCCCGGCGCCGGGGCCGAGCGGCTGGTCGTAGCTGAACTCCACCACATTGCCGTCGGGTGCCCGGATACCGCAGTAGTAGCCGACCGGATAGGGCTCGTCGCGCGGCGGCCACGCCAGCAGGCCGGCGCCTTCCGCCCGCGCGGCGACGGCATCGACCGCGGCGCGGCTTTCCATGGCGAAGCCCAGATGGCTGAAATCGCCGTCCTCCTGCGGATGGACCTTGCCGCCCGAGATCATGACGATGACGAACTGGTGTTCCTTGCCGGGTTCCGACATCCACACCACGCGGCCATGGGCGTCGGACCGGTCGTGGCTGATATGCAGGCCGCAATAGTCCCGATAGAAGGCGATCGACGCGTCGAGGTCTTCGCAATGCAGGGCGATATGGGTTAATGAAGGCATCGGAAAGGTCTCCCCATGTCTGAAGAAACATATACGTCGCTCGACCAGCTTGGCCACCAGACGCCGCTGCCGAAATCTCCCGACGAGGCGGTGCTGGAGGTGGTGCCCAATCCGCATCAGGATGCGACCTATCTGATCCGCTTCACCTGCCCGGAGTTCACCTCGCTGTGCCCGGTGACCGGCCAGCCCGACTTCGCCCATCTGGTGATCGACTACGTGCCGGGCGACGTCATCGTCGAATCCAAGTCGCTGAAGCTGTACCTCGCCAGCTTCCGCAACCATGGCGCATTCCATGAGGCGTGCACCGTCGCTATCGCAAGGCGGATCGTCGAGGCGGCCGAGCCCAAGTGGCTGCGCATCGGCGGCTACTGGTATCCGCGCGGCGGCATCCCGATCGACGTATTCTACCAGACCGGCCCCGCGCCCGAGGGCGTGTGGATTCCGGATCAAGGCGTGCCGACGTACCGCGGCAGGGGATAGACCAGCCTACGGAATCCCGATCATCTTGTGGGTCTGAAGCGACAGGCGCCACTTCGGGTGCGCCAGGCAGTAAGCGGTCGCCGCCACGGTGTTGGACTCCCGCGACGGGCCGTCCATGGGCTGCAGGAAGAAGTGCTCGAAGGCGAGGGCCTCGAACCGTTCCGGCCGGGCCTTGTCCTGCGGGAACACCAGCTTCAGCTCGTGGCCGCTGGTTTGCTTCAATGGCGCGTCGGCCTTCGGGCTGACGCAGATCCAGTCGAGGCCGGCGGGCGCCTCGATGGTACCGTTGGTCTCGACCGCGATCTCGAAGCCCGCCGCGTGGAACGCGTCGATCAGCGGCCCGTCGAGCTGCAGCAGCGGCTCGCCGCCGGTGCACACCACCAGCATCCCTTGCGATGGAACGCCGTCGATGAGTTGCCCCAGCGCCGCGGCAGCCAACGCTTCCGCCGTCGCGAACTTGCCGCCGCCGTGTCCGTCGGTGCCGATGAAATCCGTGTCGCAGAAGGTGCAGACCGCATCCGCCCGGTCCTGCTCGCGGCCGGTCCACAGATTGCAGCCGGCGAAGCGGCAGAACACCGCCGGGCGGCCGGCATTGGCGCCTTCCCCCTGCAGCGTATAGAACAGCTCCTTGACGGCGTAGCTCATTGTCGGGTGCTTGTGGGCGCGTAGCGCGTCGGGTCGGCGATGCCGGCCTCGGCGAAGCCCTTCTTGCGCAGCACGCAGGAATCGCACCGGCCGCACGCCGCGCCGTCGGGCGCGGGGTCGTAGCAG
>JBKJNE010000175.1:0-4636 GCA_046596015.1 Alphaproteobacteria bacterium | reverse complement strand
ACGCCCAGCCGCTTGGGCGGGCCCCAGTAGCCGGTGCCGCGGCTGGTGTAGACCCACAGGTCGCCGAAGCGGTCGAGGCCGCCGATGAACGGCTGCTGCAGCCGGACGAAGTGGTTCCAAGGCCAGAACTGGCCGCCATGGTATGACCGGAAAGCTGCAGGTGGAACCCCGCCTCGGCGGCGGCCCCCGCGCTGCGCGGCTGGTGCGCCAGCAGGATGCGCGGCGGACCCTCGGGCGCGCCCCTGATCGCGGCCGCCGGATCGCTGCGCTCGGCGGGATCGAACAGATGGGCGCTGTAGTCCGTCACGCCCGCCACCACCAGCGACGCGCCGTCATGTTCCAGTACGCGGTGGCCGTTGCTCAGCACGGTCAGGCCCAACCGGCGCATCTCGATGGTCCAGGCCGGCGCACCGGAATAGTATTCGTGGTTGCCGGTAACGAAATACGCGCCGTGCCGCGCCTTCAGCCGCGACAGCGGCTGGGTGTGATGCGCCAGGTCGCGCACGCTGCCATCGACGATGTCGCCGGTCACCGCGATCAGGTCGGCCTCGATGCCGTTCACCGCGTCGACGATGCCGTCGAGGTACCGGCGCTTGATGGTCGGTCCCACATGGATGTCGCTGATCTGGGCGATAAGGAAGCCATGCAGGGCATCGGGCAGGCCGTCGATCGGCACGTCCACATGCTTGATCCGGGCGCGCCGCCGCGCATTGACGAAGCCGATCAGGGTGGCCAGCACGGCCAGCGCCGGAACGGCGACGGCGGAGCGCGCCGCCACCAGCGCGAACGTCTCGTCCGAAGCGAAGACCGCCATGCCCAGCAGCGCCACGTCGCGCACCAGCGTAAGCATCAGCAGCGACGAGAACAGGCCCATGAACAGCGAACCGGCCCAGGCGAGGATGTCGGATAGCGGCTGGCTTTTGATGCCCCGCGACACCACGCTCATGGGCATCAGCGCGAACGACGCCACCAGCAGACCGGCGCCCACCATGCGCCAGCTTTCGTTCACCGGCAGGTCGGGCAGGATTCGCATACCGATGTAAGCATGCAGCACGCCCATCAGCGCGGTGGCGATCAGGAAGAAGGACGGCAGCCGCATGCGAGGTTTCCCCAAGTGAGGTCGCCCGGAGATGGTGCGGTTCCGGTCCAACTTCAACGCCGGCGACGCCGGCCGCCTTGCGTTCGTCCGCGCGAGCTTCCAAAGTCAGGGCCGAACCGGCCAGACATGGGGAATGCCGATGAAGCTGCCGACCGACAGAAACGTGTTCCAGAACGCCTGGGTGGTGAACGACCTGGACGCGGCCATGAAGCGGTGGATCGGGTTCTACGGCATCGGGCCGTTCTATGTGCTCGACAATCTGAACCTGGACGGCACGCTCTATCGCGGCGAGCCGTCGGAGCTGCGGCTGTCGGTGGGCCTGGCGCAGGCCCAGTCGGTGCAGATCGAACTGATCTTCCAGCACAGCAAGGGCCCGAGCGTCTACCGGGACATGGTTCCCGAGGGCAAGACCGGGTTCCACCACGTCTGCACCTACACGGACGATTTCAACGCCGACAAGGCCTATTACGAGGCCGCCGGCTATGCCACCGCCATGGAAGGCGGCGCGCCCGATGGGTCGGTGAAGTTCGGCTATTTCGATACCCGCAAGGATTTTGACATCTTCACCGAGGTGATCAGCGCCTCGCCCGGCGTGCTCGCCCGCAACGAGATGGTGCGCCGCGCCTCCGTCGAGTGGGACGGGAGAGATCCCATCCGCATCGTCACGCCGGACGGCTGGCGCCGTCCTTAGCGTCCGCGCCGGTAATTTGGCCGCGCGCACATTCCCGGCTGACAAAGCGCGTCCCACAGCAGGAAACCGCCATGACCCCGAAAATCACCGCACTACGCGTGCGTGCCGCCGTCGTGCCGCGTCCGCGGCCGCTGATCTTCCACACGGCGAAGTTCACCCAGTCGCCGCTGCTGCTGCTCGACCTGGAGACCGACGCGGGCGTTACCGGCCACGCCTACCTGTTCTGCTATCACGACGAGGCCGTCGTGCCGCTGGTATCCATGACCCGCAACATGGAGCCGTTGATCAAGGGCATGGAACTAGCGCCGCTCGCCATCAACCACAAGATCTGGAGCAGCTTCCGCTATCTCGGGATGCAGGGGATCGCCGCCATGGTGATGTCGGTGATCGACATGGCCGCCTGGGACGCGCTGGCGCGCTCGGCAGGCCTGCCGCTCGCCCGGCTGCTGGGCGGCACCGTGAAGCCGCTCGCCACCTATGACAGCACCGGGCTCGGCGGCCCGGTATCGGTGGCGCGAGAGGCCGCCGAGCTGGCCGATGCCGGCTTCGGCACCATCAAAATCAAACTCGGCTATGCCAGCATCGACGACGACCTGGCGGTGATCCGGGCCATTGGCGACGAGGTCCCCGGCATGAAGCTGATGGTCGACTACAACATGCGACTGTCGAACATCGAGGCCGCCCTGCGCATGGCGGCGCTGGAGCCTGAAGGGCTGCTGTGGGTCGAGGAGCCCCTCGATTCGGGCGATCTCGACGGTCACGCGGCGCTCGCCCGCGACTTCCGCACGCCGATCCAGATGGGCGAGAACTGGTGGAGCGTGCAGGACATGACCAGGGCGGTGAAGGCGCAGGCCACCGACTGCGTCATGATCGACATCGGCCGCATCGGCGGCGTCACCGGATGGCTGCAATGCGCGGCGCTGGCCGAGGCGCACGGCCTGCAGTTGTCGAGCCACTTCTTCCCCGAGATCAGCGCCCAGATGATGTGCGTCACGCCCACGGCGCACTGGCTGGAGTTCCTCGAATGGGCAAGCCCGATCCTCGCCGAACCGGTCAGCCAGGAGCGGGGTATTCTGACGCCGTCGATGAAACCGGGTTCCGGCGTGGAGTGGGACGAGGCGGCCGTGGCGAAGTACGAGATCAACGTCTAAGCATTTTCTTCATGGATGCTTGTATTCGAACCGGGCCTCTCGGATACTGCCGCTCCCGGGGAAGGAGACCGATCATGGAAGTAACCAAGTACAGGCTGTTCCAGGAAGCCTATTTCGTCGATGACATCGAGGACGCCATCAAGCGCTGGAACCGGCTGTTCGGCGCCGGACCTTTCCGCCGCGTCTGGCACCACAAGACCGACAGGTTCGACTATCGCGGCACCGACACCGAAGCCGACGTGTCCTATGCCTTCGGCTACCAGGGCGACATCATGGTGCAGTTCATCGAGCAGCATGACGAGAAGGCCTCCATCTACCGCGACATGTTCAAGCGCGGCGAGGAAGGCCATCACCATGTCGGCATCATCGTCCACGACTTCGAGGCCGAGTTCCAGCGGCTGCAGGGCCTGGGTTTCGAATGCGCCTGCCGGCTTTATGCCGACAAGGTCGACGCCGCCTATTTCGATACCCGTTCGGTGAATGGCTGCTTCACCGAGATCCATGGCGACCCGCCGCATATCCTGCAGTCCTTCGCCACCTGGAAGCGGGCGCACGACCTGTGGCGGCCCGGATACAGCCTGTATCTCGAAGAACAGCCCTGATCGACGGGGTTTTGCGCGCCCAGAACGCCGCTTGCGCGCAATGGATATAAAATGTATCAAATTAGAAATATATCGGGAGCGATACTCCCGGCGTAACAACAGGGATGGGTCGGCGGTGCGGCTTGGTATCGGTTTCATGGCGGCGGCTCTCGTCGCGATCGTGGTGTCGGGCAGCGCGCACGCGTTCTCGGTGAACCTGATCAGCAACGGCGAGTTCGATGCGCCCGCCGGCGTCACCAACTACACGATCTTTCCGACCAACGGCGTGACGGGCTGGAGCACGACGGGCAGCGGCATCGAGCTGTGGCAGCAGGGCTTCCTGGGATCGCCGACGACGGGCAGCGATGGCCTGGCGACCGGCCAGAGCCTGGAACTGAACGCCAACAACGGCACCGATACCATTTTCCAGCTGTTCACCGTGCCGCTCGGCATCACCTCGAACTCGGCGGTACTCAGCTTCGATGCGTGGCCTCGCGGATCGGCCCTTGGCACGGTATCGCTGGTCGGCACGATTTCCGGGACCATCCTGGCGCCCACCTCGATGGCGATGAACGGCAGTCTTTGGACTCCCAACCTGTTCAACGTGACCGTCGCCGCCGGCGAGGCCATCACGCTGTACTTCCAGGCGCTCGGCGGCAACTCCGCGGTGTCGCCCCATGTGGATCAGGTCGCGTTCATGGTCGACGTGCCCGAGCCGGGTAGCCTCGTGCTACTGATCGCGGGGCTGATGGGCCTGCTGCTGATCCGCCGCCGGGACCTTTCCACCGCGGCCTGACGACAGCTACCGACCCGTTTCGGATGTTGCGGGCGGATCGAATGAACTAGCATCGCCCCGGGGACACTTCGGGGAGATGGCGGCTTCATGCGCTGGTACTACGGCTGGAATGTCATGGCCGTCGCATTCTCTTGCCAGGCCCTGGTCTACGGCCTCGCCATGTATTCCTTCACCTTCTGGGTGGCCCACTGGATGGCCGAGTTCGGCGCCAGCCGTGCCGACCTGATGTGGAGCACGTCGTTCTCCATCGCCGCCATGGGCGCCATGGCGCCGTTCGCCGGCCGGGCCATGGCGCGGGTGCCGCTCCGCGTGCTGATG
>JBKJNE010000087.1:0-3730 GCA_046596015.1 Alphaproteobacteria bacterium | reverse complement strand
CTGGCCGCCATGGGCTGCGGCGAGGACCTGGCCGGATCGGCCATCCGGGTCAGCCTGGGCTGGGCGACGACCGAGCACGACATGGACCGGCTGTTCGCGGCCTGGATCGCACTGCGCGAGCGCATGGCGCGGCGGAGAGCCGGCTGATGGATACTGGTATCCAGTTACCGATATACATGGACTATCAGGCCACTACGCCCCTCGACCCCCGTGTTCTCGACACGATGCTGCCATATTTCACGACCCGTTTCGGCAATCCCCATTCCAGCAGCCACAAGTTCGGCTGGGAGACCGCCGACGCCATCGACCGGGCGCGCGGGCAGGTCGCCGCGCTGATCGGCGCCGGCCCGAAGGAGGTCGTCTTCACCTCGGGCGCCACCGAATCCAACAACATGGCGATCAAGGGCCTGGCGCGGTTTTACCGCAAGCACCGCACGCACATGGTGACCGTCGCCACCGAGCACAAATGCGTGCTGGAATCCTTCGCCGCGATGGAGCGGGAAGGAATGTCGGTTACGTATCTGCCAGTGAAGCCTGACGGCCTGATCGACCTCGACGCGCTGCGCGCGGCGATCGGCGACCAGACGCTGCTGGTGTCGGTGATGGCGGTGAACAACGAGATCGGGGTGATCCAGCCGCTCGCCGAAATCGGCGCGATCTGCCGCGAGCGGCGGGTGTTCTTCCATACCGACGCGGCGCAGGCCGTCGGCAAGATCCCGCTCGACGTCGAGGCGATGAACATCGACCTGATCAGCATCTCCGGCCACAAGGTTTACGGACCCAAGGGCAACGGCGCGCTCTATGTCCGGGCGAAGTCGCGGCTGAAGTTCGATCCGATCCTCAGCGGCGGCGGGCAGGAGGGCGGCCTGCGCCCGGGCACGCTGTCGCCGGCGCTGTGCGTGGGACTGGGGTCGGCGTGCGCCATCGCCGCCGTCGAGATGGACGAGGAGCGCGAACGGCTGCGGCTTCAGTTCGACCGCTTCGTCGATGGCGTGCTGGCGGGCGTGCCGGGCGCGGTGCTGAACGGCGACCGCGAGCGGCGGATTCCCGGCAATATCAGTTTCAGCTTTTCGGGCGTCGACGGCGCGCTGCTGCTCGCCCAGCTCCGCGCGCTGGCGGTGTCCTCGGGCGCGGCCTGCGCCTCGGCGGTCGCCGGGCCGTCCTATGTGCTGCGCGCGCTGGGCGTCGAGGAACGGCTTGCCCAGGCGACGATCCGCTTCGGCATCGGCCGCTTCACCACCGACGCCGAGATCGATTACGCCATCGAGACGGTGGTTCGCAAAGTCACCCAGTTGAGAAAGGCGGCATGATGCCGAAGATGACCTTCGTCAGCGCGGACGGAAAGACCCGGAAGGACGTAACCGCCAAAGCCGGCCTGTCGGTGCTGGAGATCGCCCACGACAATGACGTCGATATCGAGGGCGTCTGCGAAGGCTCCATGGCCTGCTCGACCTGCCACGTGATCGTCGATAAGGTGTTCTACGCTAAGCTGCCCAGGCCCAGCGAGGACGAGGCCGACATGCTGGACCTGGCGTTCGGCCTGCGTCCGACCTCGCGGCTCGGCTGCCAGATCGTGCTGACCGACGCGGTCGACGGCCTCGTCGTGCAACTGCCGGGCCGGACCGTCAACATGATGGATGTGTAGTGGCCGTCAGCACCGAATATAGCGCCTTCGTGCTGGAGCTGCTGGAGCCGCTCGACGGCGTCAGCCTGCGGCGCATGTTCGGCGGCGCCGGCCTGTTCTGCCACGGCGTGATGTTCGGGCTGATCGCCGGCGACCGGCTGTATTTCAAGACCGGCGACGGCAACCGCGCCGATTTCGAGGATGCCGGCCGCGGCCCGTTCACCTATGCCACGAAGAACGGCGAGCACGGCATCCTATCCTACTACGAGGCGCCCGATACACTGTTCGATGAACCCGACGAGATGCTGGACTGGGCCCGCAAGGCGCTCGACGAGGCGCTGAGGGCGGGCGCGAAGAAGCCGAAGAAGAAATGATTCCAATTACTTGTCATTCCGACGAAAGCCGGAACCCAGGAGGGGCAAGGGCTCAGTTCCATGATCCCCTGGGTCCCGGCTTTCGCCGGGATGACAGTCTTGGTGTGGGTGCCGCGCGGATTTTCGCTCGCGTTCGCGCTACGCTGGGCGTGCTTTCAAGGGGGCCTTAGGAATCGTCAGCGTCCTTCGAACTTCGCCGGGCGCTTCTCGCGGAACGCGGTCGTGCCTTCGGTGTAGTCGAAGGTCTTCGATGCGCGGATCTGCAGGTTGTATTCCAGCTCGAGCTGCTGGTCGTAATTGTTCGCCCAGGTGGCCGCCAGCGCCTTGCGGATGAAGGAATAGGCCTTGGTCGGCCCCTTGGCCATGCGCGCTGCCAGCTCCATCACCGCGGGCATCAGCTTGTCGTCGTCGAGCACCTCGGAGATCATGCCCCATTCGAGCGCCTTCTCGGCGGGGACGCGCTCGCCCAGCATCATCATCCGGGCGGCGCGGGCCTTGCCGATCAGGCGGGGCAGGATGAAGGTGCTGCCGGCATCCGGCACCAGGCCGATGTTGATGAACGCCTGCATGAAATAGGCAGAACGCGCGGCGTAGACCAGGTCGCCGGAGATCGCGAGACTCATGCCGGCGCCCGCCGCCGCGCCGTTGACGGCGGTGATGATCGGGGCCTTCAGGTCGCGCAGGCGCTTCAGCATGGGATGGTAGTAGACGTCGAGGGTGGCGACCGTGTTGTCGGGATCGTCCGGGTCGGCGGGCTTGCGGTTTTTCAGATTGGCGCCGGCGCAGAAGGCGCGGCCCTCGCCGGTGATCACCACCGCGCGCACCTTGCTCTCGCGGTCCTCGAGGATGCCCAGCACCTCCTTGAGGCTTTGCAGCATGGGCAGGGAGACGGCGTTCATCGCCTCCGGATCGTTGAGCCTGACGACGGCCACACCGTCGTCGATGTCGAGCGAAACCTTGTCGAATTCCATGCCGGCTCTCCCTTTATCGCGGTTTGCCCTGCTTAAAGCGGAAGCCGGGCGCGGGCAAGACGGCATTGCGCGCGCGGCGGAGATGGCCGCGCGGTCAGCAGCGACGGGGTGGGATCAGGCCGCCTGGGCCGGCGACTTGCGCGGCGCGCGGGGCTTTCGGGCGGGCTTCGGCTTGGCGGCCGGCGCGTCGGCGGCGGCCTCCGCTACCGGCACGGCCGGCTTGGCGGCGCGGCGGCGCGGTTTGGCCTTGGGCGTTTCCCCGGCGGCAGGCGCGGCCTCGACAGCGGCGGCTTCGGCAGCCACAGCCTTCGCGGCGCGCGGCTTGCGCATGCGCTTCGGCCTGGCGGCGGGCTGTTCCCCGGCGACGTTCGCGCTGGCATCCAGGTCCGGCTGGGCCTGGTACTCCACGGGCGTGACATCGGGGGGCGCGACATCGGCGGCGGCCTCGACGGCAGGCGTCTGCTGGCCGGCGTCGCGCGGCTTCTTGCCGCGCGGCCGGCGCTTGCGCTTAGACTTGCGGTCCCCTGGGGCTTCCTGGGTGTCGGCGGCGCGGGTTTCGGCGACGGCCTCCGGCGCTTCGGTCTCCTCGACGTCGAGCTCCAGGTCCACCTCGTCCTCGTCGTCATCGGCGGGGATCGGCGCGATCTTGAAGGTGCGCAGCAGGAATTCGGGGACGTGATCGCCAAGTCCGACGACAGGCTCGAAGTCGTCATCGCGGGAGGGACGGCGGTCGCGGCCGCGGTCGCGACCCCGATCACGCC
>JBKJNE010000540.1:0-8677 GCA_046596015.1 Alphaproteobacteria bacterium | reverse complement strand
GCCTTGATTCGTCCATTGATTGCCGCCGCGTCACCCCAGGCGACGATGGCATCGACCAGCCGGTCCGAGCCGCCGCCGTCCATGTCGGCATCCGAAAAACCCAGCCGCAGCAGGTTGTTGCGGTAGTTGGCCGCGCCCAGATAGATCGGAATGGCCTTCCTCGCCTGCTCGCGGGCCTTGGCCGGGTCGGACTCCAGCAGCACCATTTGTTCGGGGCAGAGCAGCTTGCCCGGCCCCAGGATCCGGCGCGCCTCGGCGGTGTGCTCGGGCGTGACGAAATAGGGATGGGCGCCGTCGGCCTTGTCGCGGGCCACCTCCAGCATCTTTGGTCCGAGGGCCGCGATCACCGTCTTCGGCGGCTCGGCGGGCTGCGGCGCCATGTACTGCACCTGCGCCATGGCGTCGAGATAGCCGGTCATGGCGGCGATGGGCTTGCCGTAGACATGGCCGCGGAAGCCTTCGACGAACGGCTTGTGCGACACGCCGAGCCCCAGCAGGAAACGTCCGCCCGATTGCTCGTTGAGCGCCAGTTGGGCCACCTTCGCGGTGCGCGCGTCGCGGCCATAGATGTTGGTGATGCCGGTGGCGATGGTCAGCGTCTTCGTGTTCGCCAGCAGCCACGCCGCCAGCGACAGCGGCTCGCGGCCCAGGCCTTCCGGTATCCACAGCGTATCGTAGCCCCAGCCTTCGAGCCGCTGCGCGAAGGCGGCTGCCTCAGCCGCGGTGTAGCCGTCGAGGCCGGCCCAGACGGCGCGCTTGCCCATGCTCATGTCAGGGAACCTTGTAGCTGCCGTCGGGCTGGTTGATCCGGATCGGGTCGGTCTTGCCGTCCCAGGTCTCGGCGGCCTCGCGCACCCGCTTGAACGCGGCTTGGATGGCGTCGTTGGGCTCGACGATCTCCAGGAAGATGTCGAAGTCCTTGCGGGCGTCGAAATAGGCGAAGCGCGGCGCGCTGCCGTCGCCGCCGCCATAGGTCGTCGCCGGATAGCCCGCCGCCGGATACGCTTTCATGTCGGCGTCGTAGTCGCTGCTCCAGACGCAGCAATGATGGAAGCCGTGCTGGCCCTTCTTGTACATGTCGCGGTAGGCGCTGTTGCTCTCGCTGTGCTGCTCGATCAGCTCGATCTGCACGTCGCCGGCCTGCGCCAGGCCCACGGACATCCGCAGCTCGCCCGGCGCGCCGCGGTACTGCACGTTGCCGATGGTCAGGTTCTGGGTGACGTAGAACGGCCCGACCCCGTAGAACTTGATCCAGCGGTTCGCGGCCTCGAACAAATCGTCGACGACCCACGCGTTCTGGAAAATCTTGCGCTCGCTCGGCAGTGCCATCGCTCTCTCCCCTGATGACGGTTCGCCGCATAGTGGCGCATACTCGCGGCCAATGCCAACAAGGCAAACGGGGAACGTCATGCTCAAGCTTACCTTCTGCTTACGCCGCAAGGCGCACCTGACGCGCGAGGAATTCCAGCGCTATTGGTACGAAAACCACGGCCGTCTCGGACAGCGGCTGATGCAGCACATCGGCATGGTGCGCTACGTGCAGACTCACACGTCCGACAATCCGCTCAACAAGTTGTTCGTCGACGACCGGGGCGCGCCCGAGCCCTATGACGGCGTCGCCGAGGCGTGGTGGCCCAGCCTGGAATTCCTGCAGGAGCGGATGCAGGACCCGGCGGCCCAGGCCGCCATGGCCGAGGCGGTCGCGGACGAGGCCCGGTTCATCGATTTCGCCCGCTCGCCGATCTGGCTGGGCGAGGAGCGGGTGATCATCGACAACGGCCAGGCTGTTCCGTATTGATGGCGGACATTTTCAGGAGGGAATGATGGCCGACACGAACCGTGAGTGGCTGCTGGTGCAGCGCCCCCAGGGCGAGCCCAAGCCGAGCGACTTCCAGTGGCGCGAGAGCCCGGTGCCCGAACCCGGTCCCGGCGAGTTCGTCGTCCGCGTCCTCTATGCCGCCATGGACCCGGCGATTCGCGGCTGGATGGATGCCGAGGGCAACTACATGCCGCCGATCCCGCTGGGCACGCCGGTGCGTTCCGTGGTGCTGGGCAAGGTGGTCAAATCCAACGTCGAGGCCCATCCGGTCGGCCAGATCGTCTCCGGCCTCGGCGCCTGGGCCGACTACGTGGTGTGCAAGCCCGGTTATGTCGGGCCGGTGCCGGTCGAGTGGGGCCATGACCTCACGACCTACCTGCATCCGCTGGGCGCCGTCGGCGCCACCGCCTATTACGGCCTGTTCGAGATCGGCCGGCTGAAGGACGGCGAGAACCTGCTGGTGTCGGGCGCGGCGGGCGGCGTCGGCTCGCTGGTCGGCCAGATCGGCAAGATCAAGGGCTGCAAGGTCGTCGGCATCGCCGGCGGCGCCGACAAGTGCCGCTGGCTGACCGAGGAGCTGGGCTTCGACGCCGCCATCGACTACCGCGCCACCGGGGACCTGTCCGCCGAGATCCGCAAGCACCTGCCGGACGGCTTCGACGTCTATTTCGAGAACGTCGGCGGCCCGCCCCTGGAAGCGGCCATGGACAACATGGCGCTGCACGCCCGCATCGCCATCTGCGGCATGATCTCGGCCTACAACGACAGCCACAATCCGCCGCCCGGCCCGCGCAACATGTGGAACATCCTGGTCAAGCGCGCCCATGTGGAAGGCCTGCTGGTGTCCGACTACATGCACCGCGCCATGCCCGGATATCAGCAGATCAACGAATGGATCAAGGCGGGCAAACTGAAGTTCAAGGTCGACGTCCGCGACGGCCTGGAGAACGCACCGGACGTGTTCAACAAGCTGTTCACCGGCAGCCACGACGGCAAGCTGCTGCTGAAGATCGGCGAGTAAGCTGGGCGAGGCCGTTTTTCGGAGCGCAACGCTCCCGCAGCTAGACAAGTGAGTATTGTCGGTATACATTCGCCATGATCCGCTCGTTTCGCCATAAAGGTTTGAAGCGCTTCTACGAAGATGATGATCGGCGCGGCATTCCTCCGGTCGATGTGGATAAGATCGGTCGCATTCTTGCCCGGCTGGATGCTGCCACCGTCGCCGAGGATATGGACGTTCCGGGCTTTCGGTTGCACCCGCTCAAGGGCGATCTGAAAGGATTCTGGGCCGTGACGGTCAGAGCCAACTGGCGAACGATATTCCGGTTTGACGGCGGCGATGCCTTCGATGTCGATTACGTCGACTACCACTAGAGAGAGATCGTCATGCCGATGAAAAATCCACCTCATCCCGGCCTGCATGTCAGGCGCGATTGTTTGGAGCCGCTGCGTCTTTCTATCGCCGAAGCCGCGCGTAAGCTCGGCGTGACCCGGCAGGCGCTGAACAATCTGGTCAATGGCCATTCGGGGATTTCACCGGAAATGGCGATTCGCCTGTCCAAGGCGTTTGGCGGCAGCCCGGAGGTATGGCTGCGGATGCAGATGCATTACGATCTTGCCCAGGCCATGAAGAAGGCCGACGGAATCGACGTCGAGCGTCTGGTTGCGGCGGAATGAGCGAAATCTCCGTTGTCGCGTTTTCCATCGGTCACTAGCTTGGCCGTCCAACCAGGGAGCAGCATCATGTTCGCACAGATCGTCAAGGTCCGGGTCAAGCCGGGCAAGGAAATGGAATTCGCCGCGGTGGGCCGCACCATGAGCGGCGTGGTCGAGGCCAACGAGCCCGGAACCGTCGTCTACAAGCTGTTCCGCACCGAAGACCCGCTCGAATTCATCATGATCGAGATCTACGAGAACGAGGCCGCGCTGCAGGCGCACCGCGACACGCCGCATGTGGCGGCGGTGCTGCCCCGCCTCGGCGGCGTGGTCGACGGTGCGCCGCAGGTCCAGAAGCTGCACGAGGTCGAGCTCTGAGCCAGCCGCGTCTCAACGCCAAATTCTGGGTCCAGGCCTACATAAGGCTGTGCGAGATCCGGACCATTCCCGCCATGGTCGTCCGCCACGGCGACGACACGGCGGGAACGGTGCTGATCAAGCTCTACCAGCACGGCATCGGCTCGACCGTGTTCGAGCGCACCGTCGATATCGACGGCAACCGGGCGTGGCTGCGCGCCACCGGCGCGGATCCGGTGCCCGACTCCGAGGCCGACGCCTTCATTGCCCGGCAGGCGAAGTTCGATCCGGACCTGTGGGTCGTCGAGGTCGAATCCCGCGACGGCAGCCACTTGCTCGACGATCCGATCCTTTGACTTCAATCAAGTCGGATCACCGTCCGATCCTCTAATGCTTTGGGACCATATGTTTCCCGGAGCGGTCATGCAGCCAGCGGTCAAGGCGTTCTTCGATCAGGCGACCTACACATTCTCGTATGTCGTCCGCGATCCCGACAGCACGCATTGCGCCATCATCGATTCCGTCCTGGACTACGATCCAAAGTCGGGCCGGACCAGCACGCATTCGGCTGACGCGATTATCGACTACGTCGAGGCGGAAGGCCTCAAGGTCGACTGGATCCTGGAAACCCACGCCCATGCCGATCACATCACCGCATCGGTCCACCTGCTCGAACGGATCGGCGGCAGGACGGGAATCGGCGCCCGTATCGTCGACGTGCAGGCAACGTTCAGGAAACTGTTCAACCTGCCCAAGGACTTCGTTCCCAATGGGCGCCAGTTCGACCAGTTGTTCGAGGACGGCGACCGCTTCGCCATCGGCACTATGAGCGTAGACGTGATCCATACACCCGGCCATACACCGGCGTGCCTCACCTACCTGATTGGCGATTGCGCTTTTATTGGCGATACGCTGTTCATGCCGGACTATGGAACGGCCCGCGCCGACTTCCCGGGCGGCGATGCCCGCATGTTGTATCGCTCGATCAGGCGCGTTCTGTCGCTTCCGCCGGCTACCCGGCTGTTCCTGTGCCATGACTATCTGCCGGAAGGGCGTTCCGCGTATTTTCACGAAACCTCGGTGGCGGCCGAGCGCGAAGGCAACATCCATGTGCATGACGGCATCTCCGAGGATTCCTTCGTCGCCATGCGCCTGGCCCGCGACAGGACGCTGGAGATGCCGACGCTGGTCCTGCCCTCGATCCAGGTGAACATCCGCGCGGGCCACTTCCCGGAGCCGGAGGGCAACGGCGTCGTCTATCTGAAGATTCCCGTAAACGCCGTTTAGAAAGACCCTGAATCGAAGCGTTTGCTCTGGCGACGGGCTCGCCGAGCGATACACTATTCATGTGCATTCGGGAGAAGGCGTCATGGAAGCGCTGAGCGTCGAAGTCGTGTCGTATATCATCGTCAAGGCCCGCGAGTTCGACGCCAAGGTCGAGCCGGTCGAGGAAGACCCGGGCTCGGACGAGGCCGATGACGGCGAGCGCATCATCCTCGAGGACTTCGCCGACGATCCGACCTACCAGGAACTGCGCGAGGCCATCGAGGACCTGGACGAGGACGCGTCCTGCGAGCTGGTCGCGCTGATGTGGATCGGGCGTGGCACCTACGACGCCGAGGACTGGGAGGAGGCTGTCGAGACCGCCAGGCAGGAAGCCACCAATTCCACCGCCGACTACCTGACCGGCACCCCCCAGCTCGGCGATTTCCTGGAAGAGGGTTTGGTCGCCATGGGCTACGAGTTCGACCCGGACGCGCTGAGGCATCTGTAACCCTTCCGTCATTGCGAGCCGCAAAGCGGCGCGGCAACCCAGAACCGGCCGTGAAGCTGCGCCAACGCCTGGGTTGCCGCGGCGGCTTCGCCGCCTCGCAATGACGGAGATTCTTATCCCCCACAAGAATTGCGAATGAATCGCAAGATAGTTGTTGAAAGCGATTCTCATCTGGGGTACATCTGTCTTCAGTTAAGAGTTACTCGCAAATCCGGCTGGGTTGCGCTGGTGACGGATTGACCCCCGAAAGAGGATCATGCGCTCCCCGTCACCAGCGCCCCTACCGCCGGAGAGACAAATCGGGAATCCCCGTGACGTCAGCCATGACGTCTCCTGAGCGAGCCCGCCGACTCCTCCCCGTGTCGGCGGGCTTATTCCGTTGACCCTCGAAAACCCACCGCTAGAGTCGGCCCGCAACCAAGGGGAGCCGCCACATGAACGGTGCGCAAGCACTGGTCGCCGCCGCCGTCAGCGAGGGCGTCGAGGTTTGTTTCGCCAATCCCGGCACCACCGAGATGCCGCTGGTGCTGGCGCTCGATTCGGTGCCCGGCCTGCGCGGCATTCTCTGCCTGCACGAGAACGTGGCCACCGGGGCCGCCGACGGCTATGGCCGCATGACCCGCAAGCCGGCCATGTGCCTGCTCCATCTGGGGCCGGGCCTCGCCAACGGCCTCACCAACCTGCACAACGCGCGGCGCGCCTTCACGCCGGTGCTGAACGTGATCGGCGAGCACGCCAGCTGGCACCTGCCGGCCGACCCGCTGCTCGCCACTCATATCGAATGGATCGCGCGCACGGTCAGCGACTATGTGAAGGAGAACCTGGGCGCGACCACCGTCGCCGTGGACGTGGCCGACGCGGTCGAGGGCGCCAGGCAGAACGGCGGCCGCATCGCCACGCTCACCGTGCCGCATGATTCCCAGCTCGGCGACGCGGGCACGGCGATCCCGGCGCGCCGGCCCGGTCCGGTAAAGACCTTTTCCTCGGGCAGCGTCATTCCCGCCGCCAGGGCGCTGAAGGCCGGCCGCTGCGCCATCCTGCTGGGCGCCGAAGCCCTCTACGACGAGGGCGTCATGCTGGCGGGCCGTATCGCCGCCACCACCGGCGCCGACCTGCTCTGCGACAGCTTCTTCGCTCGCATGGAGCGGGGCGGCGGCCTGCCTTATGTGGCCAAGATTCCGTATTTCCCCGACCAGGCCATCGAACTGCTGCGGCGCTACGACCACGTGATCGTCGCCGGCACGCGGCGGCCGGTGGCGTTCTTCGGCTATCCGGGTATTCCCAGCCACGTCGCCACCGAACAGCAGACCATCATGCTCTCCAGCCCGCGCGAGGACTCGCTGGGCGCGTTGCGGGCGCTGGCGGCCGAGGTGAGGGCACCGGACGAGATCGAACCGCTCACGGGTGAGCTGCCGGATATGCCGTCGGGTCACCTCGACGCCCAGTCGGTCGCCGCGGTCATCGCCCGGCTGCAGCCGGAGAACTGCATCATGATGGACGAGGCGCTGACCGTCGGCGTCCATTACTTCGAGGCATCGAGATACGCGCCGCGCTTCTCGCACCTGATGCTCACCGGCGGCGCCATCGGCGAGGGGCCGGGCGCGGCGACCGGCGCGGCCGTCGCCTGCCCGGGGCGCAAGGTGATCAACTTCCAGTCCGACGGCTCCGGCGCCTATTCGGTACAGGCGTTCTGGACCCAGGCCCGCGAGAACCTGGACGTGGTCACCATCATCGGCGCCAACCGCAGCTACAACATCCTGAACGTGGAGCTGCTGCGCGCCGGCGTCACCGAGCCGGGACCGATCGCCCGCTCCATGTCCGGCCTCGACAAGCCGTTCCTGGACTGGGTGAAGATCGGCGAGGGATTCGGCGTGCCGTCGGTCGCCGTGGATACGGTCGAGGGTCTGGCCCGGGAGCTGGAGAAGGCGCTGGCCGGGAAGGGGCCACGGCTGATCGAGGCGATCATGGCTTAGCCGTTGAGCAGGTGACCACCTTTCCCGTATCCCTGAGCTTGTCGAAGGGCCTTTGCACGGGCGCTGGTGCAAGGCCCCTCGAAGCTCAGGGACACGGTGAAGTAGAGGATTGCTCAAACAGTTCGGGCGGACGAGGCCTTGCCCCATCCGCCCGGATACGTCGTCTGGTGACGCCCCTCACCGCCCCGGCGGCTTGCCGTCCAGATAGTCGTGCAGCACTTCGTGGAAGCGCCGCACCCGCGTTTCCTGGTTGGCCAGGTAGGGCTCCTGATAGCCGCGCGAGCGCCAGCCGGCCTGCTGGCCTTCGGTCAGGCCCCAGTCCTGGAACACCACCGTATCCTCCAGGTCCATGACGCCACGTCCGCCGTCATAGTCGCGGACCTCGAGCTCGGCTTCCTTGAACTCGTAGGGCTTCGACGCGGTCCGGTGAACATACTCGGTCTTGCCTTCGATGGGATAGGCCAGCATCCAGTAGTCGAAGTAGCACTTCTCCGGATCGCTCGGATGCGGCTCCCAGCGGAAGAACGACATGCCGTCGGGCGCCGCGCCGAACGCGATGTTGGGGAACAGCACGCCGAACGGGCTCTCGGTCAGGTCCTCGTCGGACATGTGCTCGTACTGCAGGAAGCCCTTTTCCTTCCACTGCTTGCGCTTGGCCGCCTTCAGGTCGAGCCAGCCCTGCATCGCCATGGTCTCGTAGTCCGGATACTGGTCGGGATCGATGCCCCAGAAGCGCAGCGTGGCCTTGTAGGGATGCTCCTTGTCCTCGGGCACGCGGTCGCGCAGCGACGGGCGGCCCATCTGGATGATCCGGGCATGGCCCATGGGGAACATCTCGTAGCGCGAGGTGAAGTGGTCCTGGTCGATCACCGCCGGCACCTGTGGATGGGCGGTGCGGGTGTGATAGGACTCGTTGAAATTGTCGCCCGAGAACTTCCAGTTGCAGTTGAGCGCCACGCGGACCTGACGGATGCGCACCAGCGTCTCGAACGGGTGGTTCCGGTAGATTTCCGGCAGCGGCTCAAGGTACTTCAGCAGCGGCGGTGCCTCGTCGTCCATGGTGTACCAGACGAAGCTGCCCCAGGTGTCGACCCTCAC